>CAYUME010000029.1:0-15904 GCA_964445475.1 uncultured Planctomycetia bacterium | reverse complement strand
AGCATGGTTATCCGCGTGGACTTCACTACGTGCCCCGGGTGCGCGGCCGGCTTAGCGGCCTGGGTGGCGGCCCGGGGCCTCTCCCCGGCCGCCGCCGCCGCCGCCCGGGCCACCACCCGGGACGGCCTTTCCGCCGGTCGCTACCTCGCCGTCCCCCCCCTCGACGGGAAGCGGTACGCGAGAAAGGCCTGCATGCACTGCCTGGAGCCGAGCTGCGTCTCCGCCTGCTTGGTGGGAAGCCTCCGGAAGACGCCCGAGGGGCCCGTCGTCTACGACGCGACGAAATGCATCGGTTGCCGCTACTGCATGCTCGCCTGTCCCTTCCACGTCCCCCGCTACGAATGGGAGGAGCCCGTCCCCTTCATGCGGAAGTGCGATCTCTGTGCCGGGCGCGTCCGGGACGGGCGGCCGCCGGCGTGCGTAGAGGCCTGTCCGCGGGAGGTCCTGCAGTTCGGGGATCGGGATGCGCTCCTTCGGGAGGCGCGCGGGCGCCTGGCACGGGAGCCGGAACGCTACCTCCCGAGGATCTGGGGCGAACGGGAGTGGGGGGGGACCTCGGTCCTGTACCTCTCGGATGTGGATCTCGCGCCAGCGGGATGGGCAGGGGCGACGGCGGCCTCCATCCCGTCGATTACCGATCCCCTCATTCGAAAAACGCCGTTCATCGGTCTTGCCGTGGCCCTGGGATCCTGCGCGCTGAGCGCCCTCATCGGGCGCCGCAACCGGGTCCGGGCCGGGGAGGGTGCGCAACACGACGCCCCGCCGCACCCCGGGGAAAAGGAGGAACGCGGTGACTGACGTGACGCGCAAGGTCAAAACGGTGCTGTGGGCCCTCTTTTTTTTCGGCCTCGTGGCTATCGGTTTTCGCCTCCGGTACGGGCTTGGCGCCGTCTCGAACCTGTCGGACGCGGTTCCCTGGGGTCTCTGGAAGATCCTGAACATGGTCGCTGGCGTGGCCCTGGCAACCAGCGGGTTCACGGTCGGGTTTCTCGTCTACGTGCTGAAGCTGGAGCGGTTCCGCCCCCTCGTCAAGCCGGCCGTCCTGATTGCCGTGCTGGGCTACGCCTCCTCCGTGTTCGTCCTGACGCTGGACATCGGGCTCCCGCACCGCATCTGGCATCCGATCGTGATGTGGAACGAGCATTCTTTCCTGTTCGAAGTGGCGTGGTGCGTCATGCTCTACCTGAACGTGGCCCTGATCGAGTTCAGTCCGGAGGTCCTCGAACGACTCCGGCTCGGGCGGATCGCGCACCGGCTGCACCGCGTCGCCTTTGGCCTGATCGTGACGGGCATCGCGCTTTCCAGCCTGCACCACTCCTCGCTCGGCTCGCTCTTCCTGGTCACACCCCAGCGGCTCCATCCGCTCTGGTATACGCCCCGGCTTCCGCTCTTCTTCATCCTCTCGGCCATGGGCGCCGGGCTGATGGTCGTGCTCCTGGTGCGGATCGTCTACGCGTGGTGGTACGATCCCGAGCCGGTCTTCGGGGTCGGGGCGTGCCGGGCAGGATGCGCCGCGGCGCCGGCGGGGGAGAACAGCCCGGCGAACGGGGAGGGCCGCGAGCTTCCCCTGCTCCGCGGGCTGGCCGTCCTCGCGGCAGGGCTCCTCGGCGTCTGCGGAGTCCTCAAGATCGCGGACCTCTTCGTCACGGGCGCATGGGTCCACCTCCTCGCGGGAACCTGGGAGAGTGGCTTCCTGGCCGGTGAGTGGCTCCTCTCCACGGGTCTCCCGATCCTGCTCCTTTTCATCCCCGCCGTGCGCAGAAGCCCTGGCGGGCTCGGCGTGTCGGCCGCCTGCGCAGCGGCGGGGCTGGTCTGGAACCGCCTGAACGTGGGGCTGTTCGGGTACTACCGCGACGCAGGCGAGGTCTACCTCCCCTCGCTCGGCGAGTGGGCCCTTTCGCTCGGTGTGATCGCGGGCGCAGGCCTTGCGTTCTTCTTCCTCGTCGAGAACGTCAACGTCTTCGGGAGCCCGGTCGGGAGGACGCCGAGGATCGCCTTTCATCTCCGCCTGGCCGCGGGCCGGCTGACCGGGTCCTGGGACGCGGTCGTGCCCAGCGGACTCCGGAGCGCCTCGCTTGTCGCCGTGTTCGTCATCCCGCTGGCCTGGGTCCTCCTCCAGCCGCCCACGGCGGGCGGTGCCCTTTCCGTTCGGCGCCCCGTGACACCGCCGGTGGCGCTCGATCCCGAGCGGGACGCGCTGCTCCTCGACGGCGATCGCGACGGCCTGGCCGTCCGGTTCCCCCACCGGGAGCACCAGGCGCGGCTCGGGGAGGAGGCTTCGTGCGGCGTCTGCCACCACCTCTCCGTCCCTCGCGACCACTCCACGCCGTGTTCCCGCTGTCACCGGGACATGGAGCGGTCGACGTGCCTCTTCGACCACACGTTCCATTTCGCGGCCGTGGCGGCCCGGGAACGGATGGCGGGGATTCTGGCCGCCAACGGGACCTGCGACATCTGCCACACACCGGCGGAGACGCGGACGGTGGCGAGTTCCAAGGACTGCCGGGTGTGCCACGACGAGGACATGGCCCCGGCCCGCGAGCCGCCGCCGGTTCCGCTCGCCTTTTCCCTCGCCTGCGGATACCGGGAGGCCATGCACCAGACGTGCGTGGCCTGCCACCAAGAGTCGCGGGAGACCGCCGACCGGCCCGACCTCGCCGATTGCGTCACCTGCCACACGCCGGCCGGGGATCCCGGAAAAGAGGTGGTCCTTCGCCATCAGACCGAGTGAGGAGGCTCCGCCGGAGGAGAAGCGTGGGGAGAGTGCAGCTTTCGATAGGCCCGGCAGAAGGGGCAGATCGGCGAGTACCAGCGGACGAAGCGGTCGATCCACGAACCCCGCCAACGGCGGGCCGCCACGCAGACCGGGCAGACGCTGCAGACAAAGGCCAGGATGCGCGTGAACATGGATAGTCCCTCCACGCGAGCGACCCGACGTGCCTTGCAATTCTACCCCGGCGGGAATAGAATTCCAAAGAAGGCTCTGCTTTTCCGACAGGACGCCATGGTCGCATGAACCGCCTGACGCAACGCGTCCCGATCCTGTTCGTCCTCGCCGCCTTCCTGGCCGCCCAGGGGGGGACGTGGATCCACCGGGTCAGCCATGCGGCCGAAGAGGCTGAACACGCCGCCGAGCAAGCCTGCCCGCACCGGACATCCGATCTCCACCTCTGCAACGCCTCCCCGGCATACGACCACATAGCAGACTGCGTCCTCTGCACGAGCGTCGCCGGCCGGCAGACCGATCCGGTCGTCCTGTCGATCCACACCGTAGAGGCGGTCCTCGCCCTCGCCGTCGTCGCCCCCTCCACCCTCCCGCGGGTCGCGCCCGAGGCCAGCCCACCCGCCCCTCGCGGACCTCCCGCCTAGTCGCTCCCCGTCATGTCGCGTCGCGACTCCGTCGTCCCGAGGCTAACGGCCAGCCGGGACCGCGCGCGATCCGGGTTCCCTTCTGATTCCAAGGAGAGACTCCATGCGGATGCATATCCCCATACTGTTCCTGGCCCTGACGCTGGGAGGCGGATGGGCGGCGGCACAGGACTTCACGCCCGCCCAAAACGCCGTCCCGGGCGAATCCAACCTGAACGTCTTCAACCCGACCCTGACCTTGGTCGGTAACACCCTCTGGCGCGTCGACAACAAGGACGTCATCCACGAGCACGACGGGGAGACCCACGTGCTGGACGACCGCTTCTCCCTGCGCGAGCTGGAGCTGGACCTCCGCGCGGCGGTCGACCCCTACGCCGACGCCGTCGCCATCATCTCCGCACACTCCCACGACCCCGGCGTATACGAACTCGAGGTGGAGGAGGGGTACATCAACATCAAGAGCCTGCCGTTCTTTTTCTGGGAGGAACCCCCGCTCGGAACGGTGCTCAAGGTCGGCCGGTTCCTGACCAGCGTGGGGATCGAAAACCGGCTCCACACCCATGACCTTCCGCAGTCCATGCGCGGCCTCACGTTCGAGAACTTCATCGGGGCCCACCCCTACGGCGCCGAGGGCGTCTCGGCCCACCTGTTCCTGCCCTGGTTCATCGAGGAGGGGGCCTGGACGCTGACGGCCGAGGCCGTCCAGGGCGGGGGATGGAAGATGGGCCATGACGGCACGAACCAACCGGCCTATATCGGGAATCTGGACTGGTTCCACACGATCGCCGACGAGCACGACCTCGAGATCGCCCTGATCGAGACATACGGATCGAACGACGCGGACGGCCGCCGGCAGGCGAAGCTCTCCTCCCTCGACCTCTTCTACCGCTGGCGGCCGATCGAGGGCGGGGCGTTCACGTCGCTGGTCCTGGCCGGCCAGCTCTTCTACGGATCGCGCGAGTTTCAGGACGAGGCGACGCTCGTGTCGGGCACGAACCGCGCGTTCGGGGGCTTCGTCTACACGCAGTACCAGATCGACCGGCGGTGGTACGCCGGCGTGCGGTACGACCGGACGGAGCATCTTGAGAACCGCGACATCCTCTCGCAGCGCCTCAACCCGTACGTCTCGTATTACCTCAGCGAGTTCTTCCGGATCCGGGCAGGCTACGAGCAGACATGGAGCGACGACCCGGCACTGGACGGGTTGAAGACGTTCCTGCTGGAGGTCAATTTCGTCTTCGGGGCGCACCCGCCGCACCCGTACTGGGCGAACTTCTGAGCGCCGGGAAGGCCTCCGGACTCTTCCCGGTCTTGAACGGACTTCAAGGAGGTGGCTCGTGACAAGCCGACACATGACGCTCTTCTGGTGCGCGGTCCTGATTCTTCTCGCCCCGGCCGCTTGGGCGGGCGCGGAGGAAAAGCCGGTCGTGGCCTGCACCCTGCCGATCCTCGAGTCGCTGGCCCGGGAGGTCGGCGGCGACGACTTCGCGTACTTCAGCCTCGCCAAGCCGGATCAGGACCCGCATTACGTCCGCGCGACGCCCGTCCTCCAGCGGAAGCTGCGGGAGGCGGACCTGTTTCTCGAGGTGGGCCTGCAGCTGGAGCTCTGGGCGGACCTGGTGGCGAACCAGTCGGGGAAGTCGCGACTCCAGCGCGGCCAGCCCGGACGGATCATCGTCTCCCGCGGCATCCCCCGCGAACAGATTCCCGTCCAGCTGACGCGAGCCGAGGGGCACGTCCACCCGGACGGGAACCCCCACATCTGGCTCGACCCGCTCCGGGCCGTCCGGATGGCGGAGAACATCGCCGACGGCCTGTGCTCGGCGGCCCCCGAGAGAACGGCGGCCATCAAGAACCGGGTGAAAGACTTCCGACGGCGGGTTGCGGAGGCCCTGTTCGGGAAGGATCTGGTCGATCTCGTCGGCATCCCGGAGCTGGAGCGCCGGGCCTTCGATGGGACGCTCTTCGACACCCTTGACGCGGAACAGGTGGAGGGGAAAAAGCTGGTCGAACGCCTGGGGGGGTGGCTGCTGAAGGCCCGGCCCCTGCGGGGCAAAAAGGCGGTCGAGTACCACCAGGCGTGGCTCTACACGGCGAAGCGTCTGGGCTTCGAGATCGTCGCGGCCCTCGAGGAACGGCCGGGCATCCCGCCGGGTCCGCGGTATCAGCTGGAGCTCACGCGGCGGATGAAGACGGGGGAGGTCGCCTGCATGCTGGTGGACAACTTTTATAACCCGGCGCTGCCCGAGCGGCTTTCGACGGACACGGGCGTGCCCGTGGTCACCCTGCCGAATCAGCCGGGCGGGGAGCCGGGGACCGAGACCTACGTGGCGTTCATGGACTATGTTGTGGATCACCTGATCCGGTCGATCCAGAAGTGAGTTTCCCCGCCCAAAGGCGGGGCTTCCGGACGAAGGGGGGTGATTTCCTCCGGGCCGGCGGCGGGGCGGAGGTCTGCCCCTCGCCGGCCATCCGGGGGGACACAGGGGGCTGAACATGTTCGATCCCGAATCGGTCTCGATGATGCTCCAGATGCTGGCGATCTGCCTGGTGCTGACCGGCATCCACGGATACCTCGGCATCCACGTGCTGGAGCGCAAGGTCATCTTCGTGGACCTGGCGATGGCGCAGATCGCCGCCCTCGGCGCCACCGTCGCCCTCGTCCTCGGGTACGAGACCGGCGCGGACGACACCGTCGCCTATCTCTTCTCCCTCGGCTTCACGCTCACCGGGGCGGCCGTCTTCTCTCTGACCCGGATGCGCACCGAACGGATTCCCCAGGAGGCCCTCATCGGCATCGTCTATGCCACGGCTTCCGCGGTCGCCATTCTCCTGCTGGCCAAGAGCACGACGGCCGGGGAGCACCTCAAGGGGATGCTCGTGGGCAACATCCTCCTGGTGACATGGCCGGACGTCGTGAAGACCGCCGCGATCTACATCGCCATCGGCGCGTTTCATTGGGCGTTCCGCGACCGGTTTTTCCGGATCACGCTGGCCTCGGACGAGGCTTTCCGGTCGGGCCTCCGCGTGCGACTCTGGGACTTCCTGTTCTACGCCACCTTCGGCGTCGTCATCACCAGCTCGGTGGCCATCGCGGGCGTGCTCCTGGTCTTCTCCTTCCTCGTCGTCCCGGCGGCGATCGGGGTGATGCTGGCGGACGGCGTGCGGGGCCGGATCCTGGTGGCGTGGGGGGCAGGGACGGCCGTCAGCGTGGCGGGAACGCTCTACACGTTTTACGAGGGGACGCTGCCGGCGGGTCCGGTGGTCGTCGCGTCGTTCGCGCTGGCGCTCCTGTTCGTCGGCCTTTTCCACTTTGTGCGCCGTGCCCCTCGCCGGGGCCCGGCCCTGGCCCGTGTGTCCGCCGGGATCGCTGCGGTTGCCGCGCTGGCGGTCCTCCTCCCGGCCCTGCGGAAGCCGGAGTCCCACGATCACGACCACCGACACACCCGCGCGGAGCACGATGGGCCCGACGCCTTCCTGGAGCACCTGCTCGAGGACCTGTCCTGCGAGGACGAGATGCGCCAGATCCATGCCGTCGATTCGCTCTCGCGGATGCGCGACGCGCGTGCGACGGAGGGAATGGTCGCGCTTCTGCGACGCACGCGATGCGACCGAGTGGTCCAGAAGCTGGCCGCCGCCTTCCGGGAAACGGCCGACCCGGCCGCATTGCCGGCCCTGAAGGAGGCCCTCGGTCGCGACCTGGACCCCTCCCTCCGGCTCGACCTGGCCGAGGCCGTCCTGTCCCTCCGGGATCCCGCGGGGCTGGGAGCCCTGATCGGTGTCTTCACCGGCGAGGGGACGCCCCGCCTCGCCGCGGAAAAGGCCATGCGACGCTTTGAGGCGCTGGGAGGGAAATGTTTCGGGTACCAGACGGGCGGCGACCAGGAAACACGGGAACGGATCCGTCAGTGGTGGGACCAGCACGGGGGAGAGTTGAAATGGGACGATTCCGCCGGGCGATTCGACTAGCGGGCCTGTCCGCGCTCGCCGCCTGCGCCCCGCCCATCGCCCGCCACGACGCGGGTGACCCGGCGACGGTCGAGGACCTGGCGGCGCTCCCGGCCGCCGTGACGCCGGCGAACGCCCGCCCGGTCGTCCGCCAGTGCCTCCAGCGCCACCGGCGCGCCGCCTCTGATGTGCACAGCCGGTACGCCTATGCGTTCCGCGAGGAAGGCTTCGTCCAGATCCTGCACCGGACGGCCCCGGACCGCGGCGAGAAGGATCGCGTCACCCGGACGTATGTCGACTTCGCCGCCCTCGATGCCGTGGAAAGCCGGGTGGATTTCGACTGGATGATGGTGCGGGACGAAGTGAGCGTGACGCTGCGGGGCCAGTTCCGGGTCTGGTCGTCCCTCGTGACGCCGTACCGGGATCCCCCCCCGATCGGCGGTGAACCGGCGACCCACGAAACGAAGGCGCTGGTCCTGACCTATCCCGCCTCGGAGGCCGAGGTGGCAAAGCGGTTGGTCGAGGCCCTGCAGATCCTGCGGGGGCGCCCTTCCGAGGCAAGAACGGAAACTGGAGCGGAACGGATGGATCGGAGAACGGATTGATTCTCAACCCCCTTTTTTGTGGAGGAGGCGGATTATGGCAGACGACGTCAAGGCATTCCTGGACGATTTCGCGGCGTCGATCCCGCGCGTGAAGGGAGAGGTGCCCGCGACGATCGAGGGCTTCATGGGGCTCTTCAGCAAGGTGATGGCGGACGGCGCGCTCACCGTGCGAGAGAAGGAACTGGTCGCCCTCGGGATCGCCGTGGCCCAGCGCTGTATCCCGTGCATCAACCTGCACGTGCAGAAGTGCCTCAAGGCCGGGGCGGACCGGAAGCAGGTTCTGGAAGCGGCCTCGGTCGCGGTCATGATGCAGGGCGGGCCGGCCTACACCCACCTTCCGCCGGTGCTCAAGGCGCTGGACGAGCTGGCCTCGTGACGTGTGGCCCCCTGTGCTATGATACACCCATGGTGAAACAGCATGGATCCAGGAAGGCCGTTGACCTTCCGCCGGGCTCCACCGACCGGAACGAGATCCTGGAAAGCATCTCCGACGGCGTGTTCACCGTTGGCATGGACTGGCGGATCGCCTCCTTCAACCGGGCCGCCGAAGAAATCACCGGCGTTTCCCGGGTGGAGGCCATCGGCCGCCGCTGCGCCGAGGTCTTCCATGCCAGCCTTTGCGAGGCGGACTGCGCGTTGCGGTGCACGCTGGAGAAGGGAACCCCCGTCGTCAACAAGCCCGCGTTCATCGTCGACGCGAACGGCCGGCGTGTTCCCATCAGCATTTCCACGGCCCTCCTCCGCGACGCGGGCGGGCGCGTGGTGGGGGGGGTGGAGACCTTCCGCGACCTGAGCCTCGTGGAGGAGCTGCGCAAGGAGCTCGAGGGACGCTTCCAGGTGGGCGATCTGGTGAGCCGGAGCGCCGCCATGCGCCCCCTCCTCGGCCTTCTCCCCCAGGTGGCCGCCAGCGACAGCTCCGTTCTCATCCAGGGCGAGACCGGCACGGGCAAGGAGGTGCTCGCCCGGGCGGTGCACGACCTGAGCCCGCGCCGCGACCGCCCCTTTGTCGCCGTCAACTGTGGTGCGCTGCCGGACACCCTCTTGGAATCGGAGCTCTTCGGCTACAAGGCGGGGGCTTTCACGGGGGCGGACCGGGACAAGCCGGGCCGATTCGCCCTGGCCGAAGGGGGAACAATCTTCCTGGACGAGATCGGCGAGATCAGCCCCGCCCTGCAGGTCCGCCTGCTGCGGGTGCTCCAGGAAAAGGCCTACGTGCCCCTGGGTGGAACGAAGCAGGCCACCGCGAACGTCCGCGTGATTGCCGCCACGCAGCGGGACCTGGCCGCCCACGTGAAGCGGGGCGGGTTCCGGCAGGACCTGTTCTACCGGCTCCACGTCGTCAAGTTGACCCTTCCGCCGCTCCGGAAGCGGAAGGAGGACATCCCGCTTCTGGTCGACCATTTTGTAGCGCGCTTCAACCGCCTGCAGGGCAAGTCCGTCCCGGGCGTCAACCCCGACACGACGGTGCTGCTGATGGCGCACGACTATCCCGGCAACGTGCGGGAACTGGAGCACCTGATCGAGCACGCCTTTGTGCTCTGCGGGGCCGACCGAATCGAGCCTCGCCATCTTCCGGAGGAGTTTCAGGCGCGTGCCCCGGCGCCGCCGGGGAGGGGCGGCTTGGCGGCCATCGTACGGGCGGTCGAAGCCCAGACGATCCGGGAGACGCTCGTTCGAAAGGACCAAAACCGGCAAGCCGCCGCGCGTGAGCTTGGCATCGACAAGGCCACGCTCTTCCGCAAGATGAAGGCCTTGGGCATCTCGTTCGACCGATCCGACGGCCGATCCAAGCCTCGTCCAACGTAGAACTGCGTGTTTGCAATCGTCCATTTCGCTGAAGTTGCATCATCGCAACTCCGCGTCTCGCCCTCTCGATCGATCCCATCCAAACGTGCCCGCCCCGCTCAGGTTACGACCTTTCCCTGACGGCGGGCTCGGGCACGCCATTTGCATAATGCTCCACTGGGTTGCTCAAGGAATATCCCATGATCGTCGCGGTATCGATTCTGGAGGGACGGATCGCGCCGGTTTTCGACGTCTCCCGGCAAGCGATCCTCTTGGACGTCCAGGGGGGACGCGTCGCGAACCGCTGGCCGGGCACCTTTGACAACGACGAACCGGTTCGAAAGGCGTTCCGCTTGACGGAGTGGACCGTCCACACGCTGATCTGCGGCGCGATTTCCGGGATGGTGGAGAAGTTGCTCACCGCCAGCGGTGTCCGGACGATCCCCTTCGTCGCCGGCACCGTGGAAGAGGTGATCGAGGCTTTCCTCGCGGGCGCCCTGCCGGCTCCGGAGCTTTCGATGCCGGGGTGCTGCCAGTGGCGCCACCGGAGACGCGGCGGTCCTTCTGCAGGCGCGTCGCCCGATACGAGCGCGATCTCTTTTCAGGGAAGGAGGGCTGCCATGCCGCAAGGAGATGGAAGGGGTCCTGAAGGAAAAGGCCCGGGAACGGGCCGCCGACGGGGTCGCTGCTGGGGACGGGGTGGCAGCGGAAAAGGCGCGGGAGGGGGGAGCGAGCAGGGACCTGAAGCGAGACCCGGCGGCGGTGTCGGGAGGCCTCGGGGACAGGGACGCGGTTTCGGGCGTGGTGGAGGCGCCGGCGGCGGCGGGGGGCGCGGTTTCGGCCGCGGAGGAGGCGGCGGCGCACGATAAGCGTCACGGAGGGGCTGTTTGGGAGGGCACGACCATGCCACGGGGAGACGGAACCGGACCGACGGGGATGGGCCCGATGACCGGACGGGCCGCCGGCATTTGTGCGGGATTCGGGGTGCCGGGGTACATGAACCCGACGCCGGAACGCGGCGGTGGCCGATGGGGTCGGCGCGGCGGCGGACGGGGGGGCGGCGGTCGGGGATGGCGGCACCAGTACTTCGCCACCGGTGTGCCGGGCTGGGCGCGAACGGGGAAGGCGGTCAAGCCCGGCATCGCACCAGAGACCGAACGGGAGATGCTGGAGCACCAACTGGAATTCCTCCAGGCGCAGATCGGGGAGATCCGGAAGCGTCTCGAGGCGATCGCCGCGGCGGAGACGGCAGGAAAGACATCCTGATCGCCTCCTTTCACAGGGCGTCGGCGGACCCCGCGCCGGTTCCGGCCCGACGCGTTTGCAGCGCCGTTCCATGGAGGCCCCAGGGCCATGAAACTGATCGTGACGGCGGTCGGACCGACGTTGGACTCGCCGGTCGACATGCGCTTCGGCCGTGCAGCGATGTTTCTCCTGTTCGACACGGAGACCGGCACCGTCGCGGCCCACGACAACGCCCAGAACCTGAACGCCGCCCAGGGGGCCGGCATCCAGGCGGCGGAGACGGCCTCGCGCCTCGGCGCGGAGGCCGTCCTCACGGGACACTGCGGGCCCAAGGCCTTCCGGGCGCTCCAGGCCGCCGGCATCCGTGTCGTCCTTGGCGCGCGGGGAACGGCACGGGAGGCGGTCGAGCAGTTCACGAAAGGACTCCTCAAGCCCACCGACGCGGCCGACGTGGCCGGGCACTGGGGTGGATGATCGGGATGTTTCCATCTCCTTCTCAAGGGGCTGAGTCATGTGCTGCGGAGCCAAGCTGCCTCTGATCGGCGAAAAAGCACCGTCCTTCAAGGCGGAGAGCACGCAGGGACCCGTCAACCTCCCCGACGACTACAAGGGGAAGTGGGTGATCTTCTTCTCGCACCCGGCCGACTTCACCCCCGTCTGCACCACGGAGTTCATGACCTTCGCGTCGATGCAGCCGGAGTTCGAATGGAGGAGATCAGGCGGCTGCTGCTGGCCATGCAGCTCTCCGACCAGCACAAGGTGGCCACGCCTGCCAACTGGCAGCCCGGCGACGATGTCATCGTCCCTCCGCCCGGCTCCTGCGGCACGGCCAAGGAGCGCACCGAAAAGCCCGCGGCGGACACCCGCGTGCTCGACGGGTTCATGGTCTTGAAAAAGTGCCCGAAATGAAGATCGGGGTAATTCTCTGCGCCCGTTACCGGGATTGCGGCGGCGGCAAGTGCTTCCGGGCGCTGCGTGAGCGTCTCGGTGGCTTCTCCCGGTACGCGGTGAATGAGCCGGTGGAGATCGTTGGCTTCTCTGGCTGTGGGGGATGTCCGGGAGGAAACGTGGAGCATGTGCCCGCCGAGTTCCTGAAGAACGGCGCCCAAGTCGTGCACTTGGCCACGGGCCTGGTGGTGGGGTATCCCCCGTGCCCGTCTATCCGCCAGTTCAAGGAGTTCATCGAGAGCCGGTACGGCGTGCCGGTGGTGGTGGGAACCCATCCCATCCCGCTGAAATATATGGAAGGTCACCGCCTGCTTCCTTTTTGGGAAGAAGCCGGCATGAAAAGACTCGCCGGGCACCTCCTGACGGAAAGCCGCGCGGTGATGGAGGCCTACGACTGAGGCAAATGCCATGCAGGATGGGAAGCAAAAGAGCAGAACGCGCGGGGCCTGCGGGATCGCAAACGGTCGGAGCATCCTCTATGGATCCATTGGCGTGATCCGCAGCAGGCACACCGCAACGGACAAGACGCCCATCCAACCGGTTTACGCCGGGGGATGCGCGGGGCGGGCGGATGTCTTCCCGATGTACGCCGACGGCCTGCGCGACCTGGAGGGATTCTCGCATATCTATCTCGTCTACCACATGCATCGAGCGGGTGCCGCAAAGCTGGCGGTGAAACCTTATCTCCAGGATGTCGAAAGGGGGGTGTTCGCAACGCGCGCCCCCTGCCGCCCCAATCCCATCGGCCTGAGCATCGTGAAGCTGGTCCGCCGCGAGGAGAACATCCTGTATCTCGACGGCGTGGACGTCCTGGACGGCACGCCGCTTCTCGATATCAAGCCTTACACGGCCCGGTTCGATCGCATTAAGACCGCGCGCAACGGCTGGCAGGACGAGGTGGATCCCGCCACGGCCCAGGAACGGGGACGACGGGGAGGCTGAAGGAATAGGCACCGGAATCCGGCAGCCGCGTTATGCCCGTCTCCCTGAACGAAACAGCCACGATGCAACCGAGCCGGCTGAACAACCTCCTGTTCCGCCTGATGGCGTTACATTTTCGCCTCCGAGACCGGATCCGTCCGCCGCTCAACGTGCTGCGCGAGGTCGGCCTGCGCCCCGGCATGGCCGTCCTGGATTTCGGTTGCGGGCCCGGAGAGTTCTCGCTGGCGGCGGGCCGTCTGGTCGGTCCCGACGGACGTGTCTACGCGCTCGACATCTGCCCGCTGGCCCTCGAATCGGTCCGGCGGGCCGCGTTGAAACAGGGGCTCGGCAACATCCGGACCGTGCCCGCGGACGCCCTGGCGGAGCTCCCCGAAGGCGTGATCGACGTCGTCCTGCTCTATGACGTCCTTCACGACATCCGGGAGCCGGCGTCTACCTTGAGCGGTATTTATCGCATCCTGAAGTCCGGCGGCACGCTCTCCGTCAGCGACCACCACCTGCGCCCGCAGGTCCTGTCGGATACCGTATCAGCCGGGGGATATTTCCGGCCGGTCCGCTGCGGCCGGTGGACGTTCCGCTTTGAGCGCACGCCCGCGGGCGGGGAGGCGCCGTGATCCTCTCCGTCGCATCCGGCAAAGGCGGTACCGGCAAGACGACCGTGGCCGTCGCGCTCGCGCTGGCGGCGCCGGCTCCGGTCCGGTTGCTCGACTGCGACGTGGAAGAGCCAAACGCCCACCTCTTCCTGAAGCCGGAGATCCGGCGTCGCGAGCCGGTGCATATTCCCGTACCCGTCGTGGACGAGGCTCGGTGCGATGCCTGCGGCGAGTGTGGCCGGATCTGCCAGTACCACGCGATCATTTCCCTGAAGACGAAGCCCCTCGTCTTCCCGGAGCTCTGCCACGGCTGCGGGGGGTGCGCCGCCGTCTGCCCGCGGAGCGCGATCGCGGAGACCGGGCGGGAGATCGGCGTCGTGGAGGAGGGCGCGCGCGACGGGGTCTCCTTCGTGCAGGGGCGGCTGCACGTCGGCCAGCCGATGTCGCCGCCGCTCATCCGGGCGGTCCGGCGGCACGCGGCGGCCGAGGGCCTCACGATCATCGACTGCCCGCCGGGAACGTCCTGTCCCGTCGTCGCGGCGGTGCGGGGAAGCGACTTTGTCCTCCTCGTCACCGAGCCGACGCCCTTCGGGCTGAACGACCTCCGGCTGGCCGTGGGGACGATGCGCGAGCTGAAGCGCCCCTTGGGCGTGGTCGTCAACCGGTCCGACGCCGGGGACGGGCGCGTGGACGCGTACTGCCGGCAGGCGCAGATTCCCGTCCTCCTGCGGATCCCGGAGGACCGGAGGATCGCAGAGGCCTACGCGCGGGGCGAGCCCGTCGTGGACGTCCTGCCGGGGCTCCGGAACGCCCTCGCGGTGCTCCTAGAGCAGGTGAGGATCGAGGCCGCGCGACAACCGGGAGGGAACCCCCATGCCGACCTATGAATACGCGTGCGACGCGTGCGGTCAGCGCTTCGAACGGTTCCAGCGCATGAGCGACCCGCCGGTCGAGCGCTGCCCCGCCTGCGGCGGAGCCGTCCGGCGTCTTCCGGGCGCCGGCGTCGCCGCTTTCGTCAAGGGCTCCGGCGGCGGCACCTGCTCGCTCCGGGACTCCGGCCGGACCTGCTGCGGTCGCGACACGCGCTGCGACAAGCCCTCGTGCGGAGGCTAGATGCGACCGCCCCCCCCGTCCCGGCACGTTTTCGGCCCCGTCCCGTCGCGGCGCCTGGGCCGCTCGCTCGGCGTGGACCTCGTCCCCTTCAAAACCTGCACGTACGACTGCATCTACTGCCAGCTGGGGCGGACGACCCGGAAGACGCGCTGGCGGAGGGAATGGGTGCCGGTGGACGAGATCCTGGAGGAGGTCAGGACCCGGCTTCTTTCGGGGCACCCGGATTATGTCACGCTGTCCGGCTCGGGGGAGCCCACCCTCCACGCGAGGCTCGACGAGATCGTCGCCGGTCTCAAGCGTCTCACCGACATCCCGGTCGCCGTGCTGACCAACGGCTCCCTGCTGAGCGACGCGGCGGTGCGCGACGCCCTGGCGGAGGCCGACCTCGTGATCCCCTCCCTCGACGCCGGCGAGAACGCGCTCTTCCGATGCGTGAACCGGCCGTGCGAGGGCATCACGTGGGAGGGGCTGGTCGAAGGGCTCGCGGCCTTCCGGCGTGGGTACCGCGGGCGCGTCTGGCTGGAGGTCTTCCTGCTCGGCAGTGTCACGGCGGTCCCGGCGGAGGTGGAGAAGATCGCCCGCCTCGCGCGCCAAATCGGTCCCGACCGCGTGCAGCTCAACACGGTCGTCCGGCCGCCGGCGGAGCGGTTCGCCGAGCCGGTCCCGCGGGACCAGATGGAGCGCTTGGCGGCCCTCTTCGACGGAGGGGCGGAGGTTATCGCGGACCTTCCCCTGGCGAGCCCCGAGGAGGGCCTCGAGACGCGGGCCGGCGACGTGCTCGCGCTCCTGCGCCGGCGCCCCTGCCGGGTGGAGGACGTCGCTGCCGGGCTGGGTCTGCACCGGAACGAGGCCATCAAGCACCTCGCCCGCCTGGACCGGGATGGCCTGCTCGCCGTCGCGGAGGCGGGAGGGGAATCCTATTACCGCGCCCGCCGCGGGGCGGCGGATGGGCCTGCGGCCACGGGGGCGGGAGGATCCACATGAAAATCCTCGGGATCTGCTGCAGTCCGCGAAAGGGCGGTACGACGGCCGAGGCGATGGCCCTCTGCCTGGCGGCCGCCCGGGAAGCCGCGCCGGGCGCCGAGACCGAATTCCTGGAACTGGCCGGCCTGGACGTCCGCGGCTGTATCGCGTGCGGGCGGTGCCGGGGGACCCTCACGTGCAGCCAGGAGGACGACATGACGCGCTCGGTCCTCCCCGCCCTCGGCCGGCCGGAGGTCGCGGGGATCATCGTCGGCACGCCGGTCTACTTCGGCTCGCTGACGTCCCAATGCAAGGCCTTCCTCGATCGCACCGCGCCGCTGCGCCGCAACGGATTCCGGCTGCGCGGCGTCGTGGGGGGCGTCCTGGCGGTGG
>CAYUME010000028.1:11571-16277 GCA_964445475.1 uncultured Planctomycetia bacterium | reverse complement strand
CGGACGGGCACGACGGTACAGTACCCGGGCGCCGCCCCGCCGAGGGCGGGAGGAACCTGCCGGATCCTGACGGTGCCGTGCCGGACCGGCACGACGGGCACGATCCCCGTCACGACGCGCCCCGGATCCACCGGGCGCATCCCCCAGGCGGGCGCCAAGACGACCGGGGGAATCCCGAAACTCTCGGAAACGGGGCGCCTGAGGACCACGACCGGCCGGTTGCGCAGCACCCGCACCGGGCGCACCGCCTCCGTCAGCCAGCGCCTCAAGAAACAGGGCAAGAAGTCGCTGCGCGCCTTCCAGGCCGTCGTCGCCATCCTCGGCGGCCTGATCGTCCTCGGCGGCGGCGGATACCTCCTGGTCCCGAAGGGCAAGGGCATCACGGAGGAAGAGGTGAACATCATCACCAACAAGATCTCCGACTGCCTGAGCCTCTACGACAAGAAGAAGTTCGTCGAATCGGACAAGATCTATCACGACCTCGAGCCGCGCATCTCCAAGCTGCCGCAGCACGAGAACGAGGACCTGAAGGAATCGATCCGGAAGATCAACGCCTACCACCAGTCCGAGATCCACCCGACCGCGGCGGCCGAGGTCGAGGCCGACAGGGTCCTGGCGGGGTGGCTGACCAAAGTCGACGAGTTCCTCAAGCTCCCGGACCCGCGTCCCAAGGACGAGGGGATCCGGCTGTACGACATCGGCTTCCCGGCCCAGCAGAAGTACCCCCGCTATTCCCGCGCGGACGAGGTCGCCAAGAAACTCGAGATCCTCGAGCAGTACAAGGTCCAGCTCGAGGGCAACATTTCCCGGACCAAGTTCGTCGCGAAGTCCCGGGAAGTCCGCCGCCTGACCAACGACAAGAGCTTCGGCCCCGCCATCCTCCTGTGGAAGGAGCTGAAGGCCGACGCGGAGGTCACCGACGAGACCGTCCGGAAGGAGATCGACGATCAGGTTTCCCGGCTGAACGACCTGGCCAAATACAACCTCGACCGATGGACCCGCGAGGCGGAGCAGCAGCGAGACGAGTTCGGGAACAAGGATGCCGGCCAAAAGATCCTCGACGAGGCGCGCGAGAAGCTCAAGGGCTCCGACGTCGAGAAGGACATCGACGAGCGGATCAAGGGATACCAGAGCGGCAAGAAGTTCGGGGTCTGAGGATCCGCCCGTCCCGACCGGTCCGGAGGCCGGTCGTCCGGAACAAGGCCGGTGAAAGAGGGCTGACGTCGCCCCGTCTCCGCCGCCGCCAGGAGCAGGTTCCGGCCGCCGGGGCGGATCCGATCCCTCCGCCCGCCTTCCCGTCCCGCCGTCTCGGACGACGCGGACCGGGGCCTCGCCGCGAACGGCGACGACCCGAGGCCCCTTGCACCGCCTCCTCCGATCGTGTAAATAGAAGCGCGAGGGGGCGTATCGTGATCGGCTTGCGGGGGAGGATTCGCCGGCGGAACGGCCCGCCGGACTTTCGACGGCCCCTCGCGAGCAGGACACGGGATGCCCCAGAACGACCCCACGCCGCCCGGCCGGAAGACCGGCGCCGTCGCACGCCCGACCGGCCGTCTCCCGGCATCCCGGGCCACGGCCCGCGTCCCGTCCTCGGCCACGGGCAAGCGCATCCCGCGCACCGCCACCGGCACGCAGCGGGCCCCTGCGGCCGAGGCCCGCCCACCCGGACCGAACCCCGTCTACATCGCCGCCGGTGCGGGCGGCGCGATCCTGCTCCTGCTCCTCCTGCTCTTCAGCCGGGGCGGAGGCCCCCGCCGCGCCTCCGGCGACTACGCCCAGAAGCGATTCGACGAGGCCTCCGACTTCTACTCCCAGCAGCTCTACCCCGAGGCGGACAACGTCCTCCACGACCTCCTGGCCCGGAAGTCCCACTCGAAAACGGAGGCCTGGCGCCGCGCCGAGGCCTTCCACGCCGACCTCCACCCGCTGGCCGAGACGGAGCGCGGGGCGCGCCGGGACGTCCCCGGCTGGCTCGATCGGGCCGGCCAGTTCCTCGCCAACGCCACCTCCGTGGACGAGGGGGCGGCCCTCTACGAGGAGGGGCGGCGGCTCGCCGACCGCTATGCCCGCAGCACGTACAAAGAAGCGATGGACGTCAAGCTGGGGGACCTCGGCCGCTACAAGGGGCAGAAAGAGTCAGACGCGGCGTTCGCCCGCTATCAGGAAGTGGCCGACGGGGCCAAGGCGCTTCGCGCGTCGAAGGCCTTCGGCAAAGCGATCCGGCTCTGGAGGGATCTGAAGGGGACGGTCGGCCTCGATCCGATCGCGGCCAGCAAGATCGGCTCCCGGATCCTGGAGATCCAGCACGAGGCCCGCGCGCACGTGGAAGAGCTGGGGCGACAGGCCCAGGCGCTCCGCTCGGAGGGGAAGGCGGCGGATGCGCGCCGGCTCCTGGAGTCGGCCCGCCCCGGCCTCCAAGACACGGAGGCGCTTTCCGCCCTCGAATCGCTGCTCGGCACAGGCCCGTGACCGCCCCGCGGGAGCACCGGGACCGCCCTGGCACGCCGGCCGGCCATCGGGCTCGGATCCCGCCGGCGAGGCGCGAACGGCGCCCCCCCAAAAAAAAAGACCGCGGCCGGAAGGCCGCGGTCTTTTGTCGTCTCCGGTCGTTATCGGGCGGGAGCCGCCGGCGCGACACCGGCCGGCTTCTGGTACTCGAAGGCCATCACGGCCAGGGTGGCCTCGATCTGGACCCCCTGGCGGGACTCCGTGTCGGCGCCCGATCGACGCTTGAAATCGAAGCGCTCGATCCGGACGATCCGATCCGCGGTCTCCAGCTCGCTCATGTACTCCAGGACGTCGTAAAAGCTACCCCGGATGTCAATGGTGTAGAGCAGCTTCCGGACCCCCGCGGGCACCTTGAAGCCATCGCCAGCGGCCCCGCCCCTCTCGGCGACCGGCTCGACGCGCCGAATGATGACATGCGGGTGCGTGGTCTTGCGCATCCGGTTGAGCATCAGCCAGAAATCGGTGTCGCCGGTCTTCGATTCCAGCGGCAGATGGACGTCGAGCGCCGCCTCCTCCTTGAGGAAGGCCTCGGACTGGAACCGGGTCTTCAGCTCGTCGACGGTCTTCGACTTCCGCTGGCGCTCGTCGAGCTGGTCGCGGAGCGCCTTGATCTCCGTCTGGAGCTCCTGCGACGTCGTGTAGCGGTAGTACCCCCACGCACCGCCGCCGGCCACCACCAGCACGATGGCGACCAGGGTCAGAACCAGGAGCTTTCGTTCGGACAGGTGCACGACCGCCTCCCCAAAAGCCCGGCCCTACTTCGCCGGAGTCGCCCCCTTACGGACATAGAACTCGATCACGAAGGAGTTGGAGAACTGCTCCTCGAAATCCTTCTGGTCCTTGAGGGAGAACTGGACGATCCGGAGGATGCCTCCGGTAAAGTAATCGATGAGGACCTTGCCGCTGCGCCGGGCCGCGAGGCGACCTTCCGTCGCGACATCGGCCGGAGGCGCGCTGGCCGGCGGGCTCGCGACGGCGCCCGCCTTCTCCGCGGGCGGAGTCCCGGGGGCGGCCGTCTCCCCCGGAGTCGGCGACGACCCGGTGTTGGCGGCCACCTTCTCCCCGGCTTTCTGCACCACGTCGCGCCGGAACGCCAGGTAAGGCTCCGGGTCGATCCCCGCGCTCTGCGCCTCCACGATCAGGCCGCACTCGATCTGGAGGTCGCCCCCCTGCTGCTGGATCTGCTGCTGCTTGCTTCTCGCCTCCTGCGAGGTGAGGACCCGGATGTTGTCGAACCAGATCTTCTTGTGGGTCGTCTCGACCTTGTCGCACAGGATGTCCAGCACGTCCGACCAGCGGAACGGCGCCTTGAGCGTGTCGATGACGGCCTTCCGGCTCTTGTGCGCGTTATCCTTGGCCGTCAACTCCGCGTACTCCGCGTTGATCTTGGCCGTGATCGGGTTGTCGACGTCCTTCTTCAGCTCCACGCGCCGCGAATCGAGGGTATGGACCTGGATCTCCAGGTAGACCAGGCCGGCGCCGATCACGCAGGCCAGCCCCACGCCGACCAGGATCAGGACGAAGCGGCCGATCGGCGTGCGGTCCATCCGCCGCCGTTCCGGAGGAAGCAGGTTGATCTGGATCATGGTGTTGCCGGACGGGATCAGGTCCCGCCGGCCCTCAGGCTTTCTGTTGAATCCGCGAGGCCAGGCCCACCGCCACCGCCAACTGGCTCGCGTAGGCCTCCACGGCGGCTGCATCCAGCCGCTCCCGGTCGATCCCGACGTGCTCGATCGGGCTCCAGTGGACGGGCTTCTTGCCGAAGGCCTTCTCGAAGGCGTCATCCAGGCCGAGGACCATCGAGCCGCCTCCCGACACCAGCAGGTCGTCCACCGGCCGGTCGAACTGGTTCTCGAAGTAGTCCAGGCTCAGGTGGATCTCGTGGCACAGGTCGTCCAGCACGGACGCGACCGCCTCCTGCACCCGGTCCGCCTGGTTGGCCGGCTCCCGCTTGAGCTTCTCGGCGTCTTTCGACTCCAGGCTCTCCCGCTTGGCGATGGACTCCGACATCTCGTCCCCGCCGATGTAGATCTCGCGCGTGAAGTAGGAGACGTCCCCCTTCACGATGTTCACGTTGGTCTTGGCGGCGCCGATATCGACCAGGGCGGTGATCTTGGTCCAGTCGAAGGCGTCGGACTTGACGCGGCCGGCGAGCTCGAAGCCGTTGCCGAGGGCGAAGGAGTCGACGTCGACCAGCG
>CAYUME010000028.1:10515-11561 GCA_964445475.1 uncultured Planctomycetia bacterium | reverse complement strand
TCCGGTGCAACGGCGATGAGCGGTCCGGCCGCCACGTCGACCAGCGCGGGGACCAGACCGAGTTCGTCGACGAGATCGACGTGGTCGACGATGAAGTCGCGCTTGGCGGCCACGAGAAGGACGCGCATCTCCTTCGCGCCGCCGTCCGACCCGCCGCCCTCGTCGATGCGCTGGTAGTCGAGGACCATGTCCTCGACTTCGAACGGGATGTACTTCGCCGCCTCGTACTTGATCGCGTTCTTCATCTGCTCGTCCGTCATGAACGGCATCGTGACATACCGGACGATGACGGAACGGCCGGACACCGCGGAGACGACACGCCGCGTCTTGAGCCCGGAATCGCGGATCAGGTCGCGCACCGTGTCCCGGAGGGCTTCGGGAGCGGGCACTTCCCGCAAGCCGACGCCGGTGACGAGATAGGTCCCCTTCGCTTCCGTCATTTCGACGCACTTGACGAAGCGGGAGCCGATGTCAAGTCCCAGGAGCGATCGCCGCGCCATGGCCCTTCTCCACGCCTGTTAAAACGCGCAACTGGCTTGTCAATCTACGGTTTACATCAATCCCTTGTCAAGGCATTTCCTGGGCCCCCGAAAAGGGCCCAGGCGATATCCGTCAGTAAGAGACCATAATGGGCACCAGGAGGATCGCCAGGTTGCCCGCCGCGTGGACGAGCACCGGGGCCAACAACGTCCCCGTCTTTTCGTACAGGGCACTGAAGGCGAGCCCTCCGATGAACGGGATCACGGGAAAGGGCGTGCGCCCGGCGTGGGCCGCGGCAAAAAAGAGGGACGTGACCAGGATCGTCTGCAGGGGGGGGAACGAGCGGCGCAACACCGCGTGCAGGCCGCCCCGGAAGAAAAGCTCCTCCGCGAGAGGGCCCACCACGACCATGCCGGCCAGGATCGCCAGCCGGGTGCCGCCCGTCGCGGCGGCGAGGGGGCTCCGCCCGAAGGCGTCGCGCACGAGGTTCCCCCCGCTTGACAGCCCGTACGCCACCGCCACCAGGCCGAACCCGGCCAGCAGGAGGACCGACACGGCGCCGGCCC
>CAYUME010000028.1:0-10505 GCA_964445475.1 uncultured Planctomycetia bacterium | reverse complement strand
GCGTGCCGGTGTCCTCGACGGTGTCGTGCAGGAGCGCGGCCACGAGGACCGACACGGCGCCGGCCCACGCCAGCGACCGGCGCCAGTTCCCCCGCCGCAGCCCCAACGCGGAGGGCCCCACGCCGCGAATCAGGGCCAGGGGGACGAGCATCGCCGCGATCTGGGCGGTCCGGATCACCAGGATGGCCTTGATCGACTCCAGGGACAGGGGGTCGATCCGAAGGCGGCGCATCTCGTGCAATCCCACCATCTCCACGGCCACGACCGCCAGCGCCACGGCGCAGAAGTCGAGGGCGCGAAGGGCGGGCAGGCCGGGCGGGCCGCCCTCGCGGCCCGAATCGCGGAGTGCCGGCCCACCGGACGGCGGGGGGACGGGGTCGGAGAAATCGGGCATGGCCGCGTCCAATCAGCATTCAGGCCGGGGGCCCCCTGATGCGCGAAAACCCGGCACGAATCGATGACGTCAAGCGCTCAGGCGCCTTCGCCTCCCCGGACCAGGGCCAGATACCGCTCCTTCTCCCGCTCGAAGACGTAGATGATGGCCATCACCCGGTGGTCGCGCCACCCGGGGGAGTGGTTCCGGGCCCACTGCAGGGCCACCGTCTGCGGGTCCGGCGCGCACCCGCTCTGGACCCCCTGGATCCACTTCTCCCGGTTGATCTCGTCCAGCTGGTCGAGGATCTCGCGGGTGGGATTGATCGAGCGGGACTTGAGGAGAAACATCTTGACGGCGACCTCGTCCGCGGTGGCCGGCACGCTCACCGTGCCGAAGTACTCGTCGCGGAGGCGCCGGATCGCACCCGCCTGCCGACGCAGAAACTCGGCCAGATCCGTCTTGATCGGATCGAGCCGGCCGCTCTCGTACTCGCGGCATAGCTGCTCGAGCTGGGAGCCGTCCTGCATGGTTGCCTTTCGTGCTGGAGTCGCGGACCCCCCACGGGCCCGCCGCTCAAGCACTACCGCGCAGCGGGATCGCGGTCCGGGCGCACGTCCCCCGGATCCGGTACCGCCGGCCCGACACCGTCCCGCTCGACCGGGAACGCCAGCGTCACTTCCGTCCCCCGGCCCGGCTCGCTGGCCAGCCCGAGCGTCCCGCCGTGGTGCTCGAGAATGCTCTGCACCACGGCCAGCCCCAGCCCTGTCCCGGCGCCGGCCTCCTTGGTCGTGTAGAAGGGCTCCGCCACGCGCCGCAGGGCCGCCGCGTCCATCCCGCGCCCGTTGTCGATCACCGTCACGAACAGCTGGCCTCCGGCGACGCGCGCCGAGATCCGGATGCGACCCGCCCCGGGCTCCACGGCGTCCACCGCGTTGATCAGGACGTTGAGGACGGCCTGCTGGATCTCGCCGGCATCGCCGCGGAGGGGCGGGAGTCCCCGGCCCACCTCCTTGTCCACCTGCACCCCCCGCTCGCGGAACCGGTGGGCGCAGAGCGCCATCGCCCGTTCGACGGCTTCGGCGACATCGACCCGGCACGGGGCGAACCGGCGCGGGGCGAACTGGAGCAGCTTCCGGACCGTTTCCTGGATGCGCTCAAGCCCGTCCAGGATCAGCGCCGTGTACTCGCGCGCCCGGGAGTCCTCACCCGCACGGGCCTGCAGCGCCCGCGCGGCATTGAGGAGGCCGCCGAGCGGGTTGTTGATCTCGTGGGCGACCCCCGCCGCCAGGGTCCCCGTCGCGGACAGCCGCTGGGCGATCACCAGCTTCCGCTCCGTATCCTCGATGCGGTCGCGCGCCTCCGCGATGTCGGCCCGGAGCCCCTGCTGGGCCTCCTCGAGCCGCGCCATCATCCCGTTGAAGGCCCGGATCAGGCCGGCCATCTCGTCGGGCAGTCGGGGGACTCGCACGGCGCGCGAAAAGTCGCCCCGGGCCACCCGCTCCGCCCCCGCCATCAGATCGCCCATCGGCCGGAGCACGAAACGGTTCAGCAGGATATACATCACCAACAGGAGCAGGGCGGTCCCGAGCAGCATGACCCACGCCATGCGGACGAAGGTCCCGCCCAGGTCCGGCGGCGTCTCCACGACGGCGGGCACCGACATCACGATCACGTCCATCCGGCCGTCCGGGAGGATCAGGGGCGCGGCGATCCAGGGCGGCTTCACGACCACGCGCCGGTCCTTCATCGCCTCCGTCACGCCGGCCGCCCACGCTCCCGTCGCGGCCGTGCCGGGAGCCCGGGAGGCGACGACCGACCACCGCCCGGGCCCCTCCGGCTCGACCACGATCCAGTCGTCCACGAGCGGCGACCGGCCGATCCGCCGGCCCAGCTCCGCCCACCGGTCCTCCGCGGCCAGCGGGAGAAGGGCTCCCCGCTGGTCCAGGATCCACTCCTGCACCCAGGCGACGACCAGCTCGCCCTGCCGGATCTGCTCCCGCCGCGCGCTGGCCAGGGCGTCGGCCGCCAGGCTGAGCGTCAGCAGCGCCAGCACCCCCCCCATCACGCAGAAGGCCGAGACGAGGATCCGGGTGCGCAACGACATGCCGATTGTCCGCTCCGCGTGCGCTCCGTGGAAAATCTATTTTCCCTTGCCGCCCTGCAGGGCGTCCATCAGCGACACGAGCGGGAGGAAGAGGGCAACGACGATGAAGCCGATCGTGCCGCCGAGCCCGACGATCATGATGGGCTCGAGGATGCTGACGAGCGCGCCCACCGCCGCGTCCACCTCGTCGTCGTAGTTGTTCGCCACCTTGATCAGCATCTTGTCGAGCTCGCCCGTCTCCTCGCCGACGTCGATCATGTTGATGACGATGTCGTCGAAGATCCGGCTCTGGGCCAGCGGGCCGGCGATGCTCTCGCCTTCCCGGATGCTGTCGTGCACGTCGCCGATGGCGGTGGCCACCACCTCGTTGCCGACGGCGTTCTTGACGATGTTGAGGGCGTCGAGGATCGGGACGCCGGACTGGAGGAGGGTCCCCAGCGTGCGGCAGAAGCGGGCGATGACCGCCTTCCGCATGATGGTGCCGAAGAGGGGCGCGCGGATCTTGAACCGGTCGATCAGCAGCCGCCCCGCGCGGGTCCGGCCGGTCAGCTTGATCCCCGTGAAGATCGAGATGGGGATCAGCGGGATGAGGAACCAGAACTGGACCACCGCCTCGCTGATGACCATGAGGACCTGGGTCAGCGCCGGCAGCGACGTGCCGAGCTCGGCGAACACCTTCTTGAACTGCGGGATGATCCAGATCATGATCCCGGTCAGGATGATGACCGCGACCGAGATGACCACGAGGGGGTAGATCGAGGCCCCGACGATCTTGCGCTTGAGGGCCTGGGCCTTCTCCATGTAGGCGGCAAGGCGCTGGAGGATCGTGTCGAGCACGCCGCCCGCCTCCCCCGCCTTGATCATGTTGACGTAGAGCCGGTCGAAGACCTTGGGGTGCTTGGCCATCGCCTCCGAGAGGGAGTTCCCCGTCTCGACGTCGTCGGCCACCTGCTCCGAGACGACCTTCATCAGGCCGGGCTTCATCTGGTTGGCGAGGATCTTGAGGCTGCGGACGACGGGAAGGCCGGCGTCGAGGAGGATCGAGAACTGCTGGGTGAACTGGGTGAGCTGCTTGCCGGAGACGTGACCGCCCAGGAACAGGAAGGGCTTCTTGCCGGACCGCTTGCCCATCACGCCGGCCGACCCCGGGGGCGCCCCCGCGGTCCCGCCGGGCGCACCGGGCCCCGAGGCGGCCTCCTCCGCCTGGTTCACCTTGATCGGCTTCAGGCCCATCCCCTTCGCCTTCGTGATCGCCTCCGCCGCCGAATTCGCGCTGACCGACTGCTGGACACGCTTCCCCTTCATGTCCACGGCGTCCACGGAGAACGTCGCCATACGGCACCTCCTGTATCCGCCCCGACGGGACGTCGTATCAGCGAACCGCCGCCGCCTGGGGCAAGACCCGAGACACGACCCCGCGCCGTCCCGGCCGTCGTATCACGAACCGGCCCGTCCGGCGCCCAACGGACGACCCTTCCGCGCACCCGTCCCCGGATCGGCCGTCGTATCACGAACCGGCCGTCCCAAGGCCAGAGCGACGCGGCTCCCCCGCACCCGACGGCGCCTGCGCCGCGGGTCCGCGGGAACGGCGTCCCGCCCTCAGGATCCGAACATCGTCTCCCGGACGACCTCCTCGATGGTCGTATGCCCGTCGAAGATGGCCAGCAGGCCGCTTTCCCGCAGGGTGCGCATCCCCTGCTCCCGCGCCGCCGAGCGGATCGCGTCCGTCGACGAGCGCTCCATGATCATCTCCTTCAGGCGATCGGTCAGCAGCATGATCTCGAAGATGGCCTGGCGTCCCCGGTAGCCCGTCTTGTTGCAGTGGTCGCACCCCTTGCCGTAGTAGAAGCGCTTCCCGCGAACCATCTCCTCGGTCAGGTTGAGCTCCAGCAGCATGTCTTCCGTCGGCCTGAAGTCGCTCTTGCATTTCGCGCAGATCCGCCGCACGAGCCGCTGGGCCACGATCGCCTCGAGCGTCGCCGAGATGAGGAACGGCTCCACCCCGAGGTCGAGCATCCGCGTGATCGCCGAGGGCGCGTCGTTCGTGTGCAGCGTCGAGAAGACGATGTGCCCCGTCAGGGAGGCCTCCACCGCGATCTGCGCCGTGTCGAGGTCGCGGATCTCCCCCACCAGGATCGTGTCCGGGTCCTGGCGCAGGATGCTCCGCAGCAGGTTCGAGAAGGTGACGCCGATCTCCTCGTTGACCTGGCACTGGATGATCCCCTCCAGGTCGTACTCGACGGGGTCTTCCGTCGTGATGATCTTCCACTTCACGTCGTTCACGTAGTTCAGGCAGCAGTAGAGCGTCGTCGTCTTCCCCGACCCCGTCGGGCCGGTCACGATGATGATCCCGTTGGGCAGGTTGACGAGCGTCTTGAGCAGCTTCAGCTCGTCCTCCCGGATCCCGATGTTGTCCAGGTCGAGCGAGACGACGCTCCGGTCGAGGACGCGCATGACGACGCTCTCGCCGAACATCGTGGGGAGCGTCGAGACGCGCAGGTCCACCGGCTTGCCGCCGATCGACAGCAGGATGCGCCCGTCCTGCGGCAGCCGGGTCTCGGAGATGTCGAGGCTGGAGAGGACCTTGATGCGCGAGATGAGGGCCAGCGCGAGCTGCAGCGGGGGGGCCTGCATCTCGTAGAGCACCCCGTCCACCCGGTACCGGACCTTGAACTCGGCTTCGAAGGGCTCGAAATGGATGTCGCTCGACTGGGCCTTGATCGCCTGCAGCAGCACCAGGTTGAGCAGCTTGACGACCGGGGCGGCGTTCGCCATCGCCTCCACGCTCCCCAGGTCCAGCGCCTGCCCCTTCCCCCCGAAGATCTTCTGCGAGTCGTCCTCGACCAGCTCCGTCGACAACGACTTCATCACGTTGTCGAGGTCCTGCTCGTGGCCATAGTACTTCTCCAGGGCCGCCGCCACGTCGTGCTCGTCCGCCACCGCCCCCTCGACCTCGCAGCCGAGCATGAACCGCAGGTCGTCCAGCGCGCTCACGTTGTGCGGGTCCGCCATCGCCACCGTCAGCGTGTTCTTCTCCATCTTGACGGGGATGACCTTGTACACCTGCGCCATGCTGGCGGGGATCTTCTCGATCAGCCCGGGCTGGATCTCGACGGCGGTGAGGTCGACGACCTCCATGCCGAGCTGGGCGGCCAGCGCCAGCCGGAGGTCCTCGGCGGAGATGTAGCCGAGCTTCTGGACCAGGATGTCGCCAAGAGCCCCGCCCTCGTCGCGCTGGAGCTGCAGCGCCTCCTGGATCTGGCCCTCGTTGACCAGCTCCATCTCCCGCAGAACCTGGCCCAGCGGCTTCTGCGCGCGCGCCATCGTCACCTCGCGAATGGGGAATGGGCGAGACCGCGCACTCCATCAAGGTGAAGCCGGCATTCTGTCCGTGCCCCACAGTACTGTCAAGCGAATTTTCCGCTTGCAAAATGGGCCACGCGGCCCAAACTATCTCCCGGATTCATTATACATCCTGCCGCGAAGCAGCCGCAACCGAATCCACCCCGGTCGCCGGGCGCATCGCCCTGTGTCAGGTACCGGGGGATCCGACCGGCCGCCTGACGATATAAATGATGTAGGACGGATAAGGGCCCCCGGGCCCGGGAGCATGCATGCCGGATCGGATGACCCCCCGCGTTCCCGCGTCTCCCGCCAGGCGTCCGCGCCTCCCGGGATCCGGTTCCCGCGCGCCGCGCAGGCCGCGAGCCCTGATCCCTGTGCTCCTGGCTGCAATGGGCGTCTCCCTGTCCGCGCCCGGCCAGGAAGCCCCCCTCCGCACCCGCCTCGAGTCCCTGCTCGCCAAGCCCCCCAAGGGGCTTCGGTCCGGCGTCCACCTCCGCGCCGTCGTGTCCGGCGAGGTCCTCTATGCCGCCGGCGACGACGCCCCCCTCATCCCCGCCTCCAACCTCAAGCTGCTCACCACCGCCGCCGCCGCCCTCCGGCTCGGCCCCCGCTTCGAGTGGGTCACCCCCTTGGGCCTTCTCGGAGAGCGCCGGCCCGACGGCGTCCTCGACGGCGACCTCCTGGTCGTCGGCTCCGGCGACCCGGACTTCTCCGGCCGCTTCCACGACGGCAACCCGGTCGCCCGCTTCGAGCACTGGGCCGACGCCCTCTCCCGGGAGGGCATCCGGGAGGTGGCGGGCGGCATCCTGCTCGACGACACCGCCTTCGACCGGGAGCACTACCCCGCATGCTGGGACACACGGTACAGCGAGGACTGGTTCGCCGCCCAAGTCGCCGCCCTCTCCCTCAACGACAACTGCCTCAATCTCACCCTCGGCCCCGGCCCCGCCGAGGGGGCCCCGATCCGGATCCAGGCGGTCCCCGGGACCGCCTACGTCCGCATCGTCAACGCCGCGAAGACCGTGCCCGGAAAGAAGGACGAGACGATCCGCATCGCCCGGCCCGCCGGGACGAACGAGGTCCGGGTGTCGGGGACGCTCGGCATCCGGTGCGGCACCGGGACCCACTACGTGACGGTCCACGATCCCGTGCTCTACTTCGGGACGGTCCTGAAGGAGACGCTGGAGCGGAAGGGGATCGTCGTCCGGGGAGAGGCCCGCCGGGTCCCGGAGGATTTCAATCCCGAGGCGCGCCCGGCCGAGTTCGTCGCCGACCACCGCTCCCCCCTCCCCCGCGCCCTGCAGGTGATCAACCAGCGCAGCCAGAATCTCTATGCCGAGCTGCTGCTGCGGACCCTCGGGCACGCGGCGCGCGGGAAGGGGACGCGCGAGACCGGCATCGCCGCGGTCCGGGAAGCCCTGGCCCCCCTCGACCTCCCCGACCCGATCGAGATGGAGGACGGGTGCGGTCTCGCGCGGGGAAACCGGGTGACGGCGCGGACGATCGCCGCCCTCCTGGCCGCCATGCTGCACCAGCCGGAGGAGACCTGGCGCCCGTTCGCCGAGTCCCTCGCCGTCCCCGGGGAGGACGGATCCCTCGCCCGCCGCTTCACCGAAAAAGACTGCCGGGATCGCGTGAAGGCCAAGACCGGATACATCGGGGGCGTCTCGGCGCTCTCCGGCTACCTCGTGACGAAGGGCGGGCGGGTCGTCGCCTTTTCCATCCTGATGAACGGGGTGACGAACCTCAGCCAGACGATGGCCCTCCAGGATCGGATCGTCAAGACGGCCCTCGACTCGGAATAACGATGACCCGGGGATTTGGGAGTTGGGATTTGGGAGGGGACCCGTTACACTGCCCCCATGGATCTCTTCTCCAGGCCCCCGTCGAAGTCCGCCGCCGGCCCGGTCCCCCCGCCGCTGGCGGACCGGATGAGGCCGGTACACTTCTCGGAGTTTCTCGGGCAGGAGGAGATCGTCGGGCCGGAGACGCCGCTGCGGCGCGCCCTCGCGGCGAAGGAGGCCCCCTCCCTCATCCTCTGGGGGCCGCCGGGGTCGGGCAAGACCACGCTGGCCCGCCTCATCGCCCGGGAGGCCGGGCACGACTTCCTCCCCTTCAGCGCCGTCACCGCCGGCATCAAGGAGATCAAGGAGGTCATCGAGAGCGCCCGCGTCAACCGCGAGCTCAACCGCCGGCGCACCATCCTCTTCATCGACGAGATCCACCGATTCAACCGCGCCCAGCAGGACGCCTTCCTCCCCCACGTCGAGGACGGCACGATCGTCCTGATCGGCGCCACGACCGAGAACCCCTCCTTCGAGGTGAACGCCGCGCTCCTCTCCCGCTGCCGGGTGCTGGTCCTCCGGGCGCTCGTGGAGCCCGAGATCCGGGCGCTCGTCCGCCGGGCGGTCGCGGATGCCGAGCGGGGGCTGGGAGCGGCGCGGGCGACGCTCGACGACGAGGCCGAGGCGACCCTGGCGAGCCTCGCGGCCGGCGACGCCCGCGTCGCCCTCAATCTCCTCGAGCTGGCCGCCTTCTCCGTCCCGCCCGGCGCCGACGGGACGCGCGCCGTCACCCGCGCCGTGCTGACGCAGGCCGCCCAGCACCGGACGGTCCTCTACGACCGCGCCGGCGAGGGGCACTACAACACCATCTCCGCCTTCATCAAGACCCTCCGCGGCAGCGACCCCGACGCCGCCCTCTACTGGCTCGCCCGCATGCTCGAGGCCGGCGAGGACGCGCTCTTCATCGCCCGCCGCATGGTCATCTTCTCAAGCGAGGACGTCGGCAACGCCGACCCGCAGGCCCTCCAGGTCGCGATCGCCGTCAAGGAGGCCGTCGACTTCGTCGGCATGCCGGAGGGCTACCTGCCGCTGGCGCAGGGGGTGACCTACCTCGCCACCGCCCCGAAGAGCAACGCCAGCTACACCGCCTACCTCGCGGCGCGGAAGACGCTGCGCGGCCACCCGAACGACCCCGTCCCCCTCCACCTCCGCAATCCCGTGACCGAGCTCATGGGACAGGTCGGCTACGGCGACGGGTACCTCTACCCGCACGACGCCCCCTACGCCGTGGTCGACCAGGCCTACTTCCCGCAGGGCCTCGAGGGCTCGCGCTTCTACTTCCCGAAGGAGGTCGGCTTCGAGCGCGAGATCCGGAAGCGGATGGAATGGCGGGAGGCGCGGCGCCGGGACATGCGGGAGAAGGGAAAAGGGGCGGCGGGAAACGAGAAGGGCGGGGGGACGGAAGGAGGCTGAAGGACGGCGGAGCACGAGGTGCGCGCACGACGTCCGCGCGCGACTCGCGAGAACGCCACACGAGCACGTTCCACGGGCGCGCTTCACGCGCACGGCCCCTCGGACTCGCGGACCGCGCACCCCGCTCCTGTTTCGCGTTGACCCCTCCCACCGCCCCGCATAGAATCGCCCGGTCCGTTTTCCGCGCCGCGGGGACACGCGCCCATGCTCCGACGCTACGTCATCGCCGACGGCCGGCTCGTCGAGAACGGCGCCGAGGACGCCCCGGTCCTCGTCTACGCCAACCCCGACGAGGCGGAGCGGAAGCACCTCGTCGAGAACCTCAAGATCGACGAGCACACCCTCGCCTCCGCCCTCGACCCGGACGAGCTGGCCCGGCTGGAGATCGAGACCGACCACACCGCCATCATCTTCAAGCGCCCCCGCAACTACTCGTCCGCCGACAACTTCCTCTTCAAGGTCTGGTCCTACGGCCTCTTCCTCTTCCCGAACCGGATCGTCGTCGTCCAGGCCGAGGACATCCCGCTCTTCGACCCGCGCCATTTCGCGAAGCTGAAGACCCCCCTCGACGTCGCCCTCCGGATGATCAACCGGACGACCAACCACTTCATCGACCACCTGAAGGGCATCAACATGATCGCGGGGGAGCTGGAGCAGAAGATCAACACGTCGATGGAGAACCGCTACCTGCTGAACATGTTCACGCTGGAAAAGAGCCTCGTCTACTACCTCTACGGGATCAACTCGAACGGGATCGTGATCGAGAAGCTGAAGGGGAACGCGGCGAAGATCGGCTGCGCGGCCGAGACGCTGGAATACCTGGATGACCTGATCATCGAGAACAACCAGTGCTACCGCCAGGCGGAGATCCTCTCGGGGATCCTGTCGAGCCTGGTCGGCGCCCGCGCGTCGATCGTGAGCAACAATCTGAACGTCCTGATCAAGACGCTCAACATCATCACGATCCTGATCATGGTCCCGACGTTCGTCGTGAGCGCCTTCTCGATGAACGTCACGATGCCGTTCGACTCCAAGCACCCGGTCGCCTTCTGGGTCATCATGGCCCTGGCCGGGCTGTCGATGCTGGCGCTGATGACCTACTGGCGCCGGAAACGGTGGTAGGAGATCCCCCATGTCGCCCCTCCTGGCCGTGGCCGCCGCGGCCGCCGTCCTCTGGGCGGGAGGACTCCTCTATTCGCGCCGCCTCGCCCGGTGGTTCGGGGAGGACCCGGCCCGGTTGACTCCCGCAGTCCGGCGGAACGTCGGGCGCGACCCGCCTCGCCTCGCTGCCCCACAGGGTCACGCCACGCTCCTTGATGTTCAGCCAGATCAACGGGTTGCCGTCCGAGCCAAAGCGCTTGAACCTGCTCTCATGGAATCCGCAGCACCGGGACTTCTCGTCGAGGAATTCGCCGTCGACGAC
>CAYUME010000027.1:0-16419 GCA_964445475.1 uncultured Planctomycetia bacterium | reverse complement strand
GCCCTCGGGCGGATCGGGACGCCGGAGGCGGAGGCCGCGCTCGTCGACGCGTTCGCGCGGCTCGAGGACTACCCCCGGTACACCAGCTGGTACGGGGACCACGGCGCGCTGATGGCCTGCCATGCCTCGCCCGTCCACTACCTCGTTGCCGAGGCGCTCGACGCGGCGGGGTCCGCGGCGGCCGCCCCGATCGTGCCGCACCTGATCCGCGCCGTGCCGACGGATCCCGACCGCGCCCTCTTCGCCGGCGTCGATGACTGCGAGGCGCTGACCGGTCGCGTGATCCGCCGCGCCGGCGCGGAGGCGGCCGTTGTCGACACCTGCCTGGCGATCCTGGGCGACGCGCGGGCCGCGCGGGTGCCGGAGATCGAGCGGGCGGTCGCCGCGACGCACGGCGCCTGGGCCGGCACCCCAGGGCCCGAGAACCGCGCCGCGCAGATCCTCTCGCTCGTCTGCCGCGACCGGGCGTACGAGCCGCGCCTCCGCGACGCCTTCGAGCGCTTCCGCGCGATGCCGGTCGACATCCCCCGCGTCTTCGACGCCGGTATCCCCGTCGTGAAGGCCCTCCCGCTCCGCCACTGGGTCTGCTTCTACCTGGCGCGCGCCCTCGGCCACCTGGGCGACCCGGCCTCGGTGGACGCCCTCGTCGCCGCCCTCGTGCAGGCCCCGCCGGAGGCGGCGTCGGGTCGCCCCGACCCGCTCGGCCCCGGCGTCCTCTTCCTCCACAACGACCTGACGCCCTGCTGGCGGGCGGCGTCGGCCTGGGCGCTGGGGCGGATCGGGGACCCACGCGCCGCGCCGGCCCTGCTGGCGGTTGTCGCGGACCTCGCGAACGCGACCGACACCCGCCACGCCGCCGCGGTGGCTCTGGGGCGTCTGGGCGGCGACACGGTCCGCGAGGAGGCCCGGAAGCTCGCCGAAGGCTACCCCGAGGTCTCCGTCCGCCAGGCCCTCGTCGAGGCGGGGGGACGGGAGTCCTCGCTCCACGCTCCACGCTGAACGCCTTGCGCCTTTCCCATGAGGTGTGCCCCATGCCCCGTCGCGACACGATGACCTCCCGCGACCGCCTGCTCGCGGCCCTCGACCACCGGCCGCCCGACCGCGTCCCGATCGACCTCGGCGGCAACCAGACCGGCATCCACCGGGACGCCTACCGTGCCCTCCTCCGCCATTTCGGCATGCCCGGCGACGTCCGCATCCTCGACGCCGTCCAGCAGCTCGCCGTGCCGGACGAGGCCGTCCTCGAGCGCCTCCGCGTCGACACCCGCTACGTCTTCGCCGGCGCCGCCGGCGACTGGAAAGGCGGCATCGTCCGGGCCGAGCGCGACGGGAAGGCTTGGTACGACCTTGTCGACGAGTTCGGCGTCCGCTGGTCCATGCCCGCCGACGACGGCCTCTACATGGACATCACGCTCCACCCGCTCGCGGACGCGACGGTCGACGCCGTGAAGGCCTACCCCTTCCCGAAGGGCGGCGACCCCGGCCGGTTCGCGGGCCTCCGCGAGCGCGCCCTCCGGATCCGGAAGGAGACCCCCTGTGCCGTCGTGAGCGGCATCTCGGGGGTGGTGTACGAGATCGGCTGGTACCTCCGCGGCCTCGAGCGCTGGTTCATGGACACGGTCGAGAACCCGGGCTTCTGCGAGGCGGTGCTCGACCGGACGCTGCAGTTCTGGCTCGACTGGTTCCGCGCTTTTCTCGACGAGGCGGGCGACGTCGTGGACGTGATCATGATCGGCGACGACCTCGCCGGCCAGAAGGGGCCGCTCTTCAGCCCGGACTTCTACCGCCGGATCGTCAAGCCCCGCCACAAGCGCCTCGTGCAGTACGTCAAGTCCCGCACGCGGGCGAAGATCTGGTACCACACCTGCGGCGGCTGCCGCGCGCTCATCCCGGATCTGGTCGACAACGGGATCGACATCCTCAACCCCGTCCAGATCAGCGCGACGGGGATGGAGCCGGCGGGGCTGAAGCGGGACTTCGGCGACCGGCTCTGCTTCTGGGGCGGCGGGATCGACTCGCAGAAGGTCCTGCCCCGCGCGACCCCCGACGAGGTTCGCGAGCACGTCCGACGCAGCCTCGAGGCCTTCAAGCCCGGAGGCGGCTACGTCTTCAACAACGTCCACAACATCCAGGGAGGCGTCCCCCCCGAGAACGTCGTCGCGATGTACGACGCGGCGTACGAGTTCGGGGCGTACGGGTAGACAAGCGGAGGCACGGAGAACACGGAGACCGAGCGCGGTCGGGAAACGCCAAGGCGCCAAGGTCGCCAAGACGACGCCACGGTGATACTCCTGTCATGATGAGCGGATGCGGAATGAGGAGCCATGGCTTATGAAGATGGCGAAAACCATGGCCCTGTTCGTGCTGATCGCGGTCGACGTTGCGTCGGCTGCCCCCGCCTGGACCCCGCCCGAGCTCCCGTCGCCACGCGACGTGACGATGGGCGGCGCGCCGGGGGACGACCTGCGCCGCGGCCTCGACCGCCTGGCGCTCCCCCCGTACGAGGTCCCCTGGCTTCTTGCCGACGTCTCGTTCGGCGTCAAGCGCATCTTCACCAACTACAGCGGTGACGTCTCCGGCCGATTCCTCGAGCTCGCCGCCCTCACCAGCCCCCGAGACCGCTTCGCGCCCCCGTCCCTGGAGGCCGTGCTCGGGCAGGTCCTCCCGTACCAGCGGCCCGACGGCCACTTCGGCGCGGACTTCGACCTCGCGAAGCCGTTCGAGAGGAACACCACGCAGAAGACCGCCCCCCTCCCGATGTTCTGGGGCAACGGGCGCATCCTCGTGGGGCTGGTCGCCGTCGCGCAGGAGCGTGGCCGACCGGACTTCCTGGAGGCGGCGAAGCGGCTCGGCGACTACTACGTCGCCGGGGCGGATCAGATGCTCGCCCCCGCCCGCGAGGCCGAGTACAAGTCCACCGGCACCTACGGCGACAGCTACGTCTGCGACTACTTCCCCGCGATCGAGGGGCTGGCGCTGCTCTACCGTGCCACGAAGGACGGGCGGTATCTGGGGCACGCCCTCCGCATGGCGGAGGCCTTCCGGCGCTTCGACGCCCTCCCCATCGACCACAGCCACGGCAACCTCTGCGCGTGGCGCGGGATCCTGATGCTCCACGACATCACGAAGGACCGCGCGCTTCTTGACGCCGCCCGCGCGAAGTGGGACGCCGCCGTGACCGGCGGATTCATCTGGCCGATCGGCGGCCTCGGCGAGCACTGGCACGTGAAGTACCACGTCACCGAGGCCTGCAGCGAGTCCGACTGGCTCCGCTTCAACCTCGAGCTCTGGCGCTTCACCGGCGAGACGCGCTACCTCGACAGGGCGGAGCGCGTCCTCCTCAACCAGTACCGGATCAACCAGGGCCCCAACGGCGGCTTCGGCTCGCGCCAGCTCGACGTCGACGCCGCCGGCCCCTGGGCCGTCAAGCCGAAGCTCGAGGAGTGGAACTTCTGCTGCAGCTTCCACGGGCCGCTGGGACTGCATTATCTGAAGTCGTACCTTGCGGCCTCGTCGGAACGCGGGATTTACATCAACTTCCCCGTCGACTTCGCCGCGACGGTTCGCTGGGGCGGGGAGGCGTGGAGCCTGAAGGTCGAGCGGAAGCCCCGGTCGGGACCGGTCGAGGACTGGTCGGTCGCCCTCGCCCCCGCGGACGGGGGGAGCCCGGCCAGGGCCCCCCTCTGGATGCGCGTGCCGGGCCAGGCGGACTATCACCGCGTGCCGGAGGACGGCGTCGTCTCCTTCACGCCCGGCCTTGCTCTCGAAGCCCGCCGTTTCCAGCGGGTCCCGGCTGAAATCGGACGCTACCGCGACGTGGCGGTTCTCCTCGGCTCCCGCCTCCTGTTTGCCCCGGCCGCGACGGGCGACGGTCGGCCGACGATCCTGGTCCCGATCGGGGAGTCGGGTCGACTCCGCATGCCGGCGGCCGGGGAGGGATTTGCCACGGTGATGCTCCCGTTCCCGGAGGCGGATGCGGCGGCCGTTGCGTCCGCCATGGCGTCCGGGCCGGCCGTCCTCCTCCGTCCGTGGGGGGCCTTTCCCGCGAAGCAGCGGGCGTCCTTCATGTTTGACGTCGTGGTCGCGCCGTGGATGTCGCTGGGCGAAGAGCGCCTCCAGGGCATCGCCGACCGCGCGGCCGAGGCGGGCGGCGGGGCCGACGCGCCGGTCTTCGGCGAGGACCTCGAGAAGCGTCGCGAGCTCTGGCCGGAGATCGCCGGCTGGACGTTCCGTCCCGATGGCCTCTTCGTGGCGGGCGGCGACGTCGGCCTCCTGAATGCAGAGGGCTACAGGGATTACCGCTTCGAGTTCGACCTGACGCTGCCGGTCGCGGGCCAGGGGCTCGCCGGATGGGTCGTGCGAGCGCAGGGCGCGGACGATTGCGTGATGTATCAGATCCAGTCCGACGACAGCCCGTACAGCGCCCCGGAGTACAAGACGAAGCCCAACGCGCTCCGCCCGCATCTGCGCCGCGGCGGGGCGTGGGCGATCCTCGACCCCGTCCCGCTGCCGAAGCAGGTGCGGCGCGGCGAGACCCACCGTGTTGCCACGGTCTGCCACGGCGACGCCATGGAGGTATTCCTCGACGGCGAGAAGGTCCATGCCATGCGCGTCCCGGATCACCGCGCGGGCGGGGTCGGCTTCCGTGCCGGGAGCCCCGCCGAGCAGGGGCTCTTCCGGCGGGTCGCGCTGACGAAATCCGACTGATCACCATTCAGGGGATGGGACGATGTCACGCACTGCCTGCCGTCTGGTCGCCGTGGCCTGTCTCGCCGTTCTCCGCGTCGTGCCGGCCGGCGCCGAGGAGAAGCCCCCGCCGCCGGTCGACCAGGCGAAGGTGGACGTCGCCGTCGCCCGGGCCGCCGGGTTCCTCCGGTCCCGCGTGCGCGAGGGGCTCCCCCCGATCTCGGACGTCCACCCCCTCCACGAGGGCGAGACCTACCTCGAGCTCGTCCTCTACGCGCTCCTCAACGCCGACGCGCCGAAGGACGATCCCCTCGTGGTTAAGCTCGTGCAGGACGCCCGCGCGCTTCCCCTCTCCCACACGTACGCCACGGCCATCCGTGCGCAGGCCTTCGAGAAGTACGACTACTCGAAAATGACCGCCGACCTCGTCCAGTGCGCCCAGTTCCTCATCGACAACCAGGGGAGGGAGGGGCACTGGGGGTACAGCAAGGCGGTGCCGCTCGACGCCCTCCCGAAGCTGACCTTCTCCCCGTCGCGAGCCGTCGCCTCGGGCCCTGGCGCGGTCGCCGTCCAGCCGCCGTCGGCGACGGGCCGCATGACGCAGGTGAAGCGCCGGATGACGGTCGCGCGCCGCGCCTGGGGCGACGGGCACGACGCCTCCAACACCCAGTACGCCATGCTCGGCCTCGCGGCCTGCATGGCGGCGGGGATCCACCCGCCGGACGACACCTTCGCGCTCGTCGAGCGGTGGCTGACGGCCCAGCAGAACGAGGACGGCGGGTGGTGCTACCAGGAGCGCGTCGGAAGGTCGTACGGCAGCATGACGGCGGGGGCGGTGAGCGTGCTCGGTCTCTGTCTCGGCCACCGGAAACAGGACCCCCTCAAGGACGTCCGCGTCCAGAAGGCGCTGGCCTGGCTCGGCCGCAACCTCGACTTCTCCCGGAACCCGGACGACCCGTGGGGCGGCAAGCGTTTCCAGTATTACTGGGTCTATTCGATCGAGCGCGCCGGATCCCTCGTCGGGACGTCGTGGTTCGACCAGCGCCCGTGGTACAGCGAGGGCGCCGAGGCGCTTTTCGCGAGCCAGGCCGGCGACGGCTCGTGGCCCGGCATCGACGGCGGCTACACGATCGCCAACACGTGCTGGGCGATCCTCTTCCTCAAGCAGGCCAGCCGCCACCTGGTCACCTACTCCAAGAGCTGACGTGGGGGCGTTCTTCCGGCGGAGGCGACCATGATCAGGGCCGCGGCCGTTTCGGCATTCCTGCTCGCCGCGTCCGGCGCGGCCGCCGCCGCGCCCGCGCAGGTGTCGCGTCTCCGCTGCGAGTCCCGGGTCGATCCGCTGGGGATCGACGCGCCCCGGCCGCGCCTGAGCTGGCAGATCGTCTCCGACCGCCGCGGCGAGGTGCAGACGGCGTACCGGGTGCTGGTCGCGTCGACGCCGGAGGCGCTGGCGGCCGACCGGGGAGACCTCTGGGACAGCGGCCGGGTCGAAAGCGACCAGAGCGTCTGCGTCGAATATGCCGGGAGCCCGTTGACCTCGCTCCTGCGCTGTCACTGGAAAGTCCGGGTGTGGACCGCTTCCGGCGACGCGTGGGGCGGACCGGCCTTCTGGACCCTGGGGATTCTGAACCCGGCGGACTGGCAGGCGCGGTGGATCCAGCCCGCCGTGAAGGAGCCCCTGCGGGCCGGGTTCCTCCGCAGGGCCTTCGACCTGCCGGACGCGCCCGGCTGCGCCGTGGCGAGCGTGAATACCGCGGGATACGCGGAGCTCTACGTCAACGGCCGCAAGGTCGGTCACGACGTCCTCACGCCCGCGGCCTCCGATCACAAGCAGCAGACCTTCTGTGTCACCTACGACGTCGCCCCGTTCCTGCGGAAGGGGCGCAACGTCATGGCCCTGTGGCTCGGGCGCGGATGGGCCGAGGGCGCGCCGGCCGTGCGCGCACGGCTTGACGCGACCGTGGCCGGGCGCCCGTTCGTCCTCGCAACCGATGCGTCCTGGAAGGGGGCCTCGAGCCATCGCGAGTGGATCGGGGGCCGGAAGTGGAACGACTTCGGCGGGGAACGGGTCGATGCGCGCGCGGAGATCGCCGACTGGAATGCGCCCGCTTTCGACGACCGCGCCTGGGCGGATGCCGCCGAGGTCGCCGGCCCGCGCGGCGCCGCCGTGGCGCAGCCGTGCCCGGTGAGCCGGATCGGCAAGCAGATCCCGGCCGTGTGCGTCACGGAACTGGGCCCCCGGAAGCACGAGATCGACTTCGGCACCGCGCTCACCGGCTGGCTGAGGCTGCAGATGCCGGCGCTCCCGCCGGGCACGGTGGTGAAGATGACCTTCGCCGACGTGAAGAAGGGGGGGCGGTACCAGGACTTCAAGCAGATCAGCGAGTTCATCTCGGCCGGCGGCCCCGCGGAGGTGTTCGAGCACAAATTCAACTACGCCGGATTCCGGTACGTGGTGGTGGAGGGCCTTTCCGCGGCGCCGGCGAAGGAGGACGCGGTCGCGATGCTGGTGGAGAGCGACCTCGAGCCGGCGGGCTCCTTCGCCTGCTCGAACGAGCTGCTCAATCGAATCCATGCGCTCACGCAGTGGACGCAGCGCTGCCTGAATCTCGGCGGCTACTACGTCGACTGCCCGCATCGCGAGCGCATGGGGTACGGTGACGGCCAGGTGGCGGCCGAAGGGTTCATGACGAGCTTCGACGCGTACGGCTTCTACCGGAAATGGCTGTGCGACTGGCGTCTCCGGCAGGGGACGGACGGCAAGCTCCCGCACATGGCGCCGTTCGGCGCGGGCGGCGGGGGGCCGGCCTGGCCGGGCCTGCTGGCCGCGGTCACCTGGCGGCACTACCTCTATTACGGCGACATGCGGGTGGTGGAGGACAACTACGAGGCGGTCCGCCGGTATGTCGACTACCTGGAATCGCTCTGCAAGGACGGGATCCTGCGCAAGTTCGGCGGGAAGTGGGACTTCATCGGGGATTGGGTGCCGCCGGGCCGCGGGATGGATACGAAGAACTGGCCGGACGCCCGTATGGCGGAGCTCTTCAACAACTGCTACCGGGTCTACCAGTGGGATCTCCTGAGGAAGATGGCCGCCGCGCTCGGCCGGCCGGACGAGGTCGCGCGGTGTCGAGAGCACCTGGGGAGGATACGTCCTGCCGTGCACCGCGACTTCTATGACGCGGCCGGCAAGCGGTATGTCATCGATGAGCAGGCGTATTACGTCATGCCGCTCATGACCGGGGTGACGCCGGAATCCGAGCGCGAAGGGGTCCTGCGCAATTTGGAGCAGAACATCCTCGTGAAGAACAAGGGACACCTCGACACGGGGATGCTCGGCACGTACTTCCTGATGGAGCACCTGCGGCAGATCGGGCGCAACGACCTCGTCTTCACGATGTTCAGCCAGACCACGTTCCCGAGCTGGGGCCACATGCTGGCCGAAGGCGCCACCACCTGCTGGGAGCAGTGGAACGGGCACTGGTCGCGTATCCATTCCTGTTTCACGTCCGCCGACAACTGGCTCTACCAGGGACTCGGCGGCATCCGCCCCGATCCGGCGGGTCCCGGCTTCAGGAAGATCCTCGTCCAGCCGGCGGTCGTGGGCGATGTGACCTGGGTGCGCTGCCACCACGACAGCCCCTACGGCCGCATCGTCAGCAACTGGAAGCGCGACGGGGCCGCCCTGCAGATGGACGTCGAGGTTCCGGCGAACACCACGGCCACCGTCTTTGTCCCGGCGGAGGACGCCGCTTCCGTGACGGAGGGCGGCCGGCCGGCGGGGCAGGCGGAGGGCGTGACGTTCCTGCGCCAGGAGGGCGGCGCCGCCGTCTTCGCGTTGGGCTCGGGCACGTACCGGCTCGCGTCGCGGCGGCGGGCAGGGGAGGACGGCCGGTGAGACGATCCCGGTGGCGGACGGTGGCGTGGGGGGGGGTGGCCGCGCTGGCTGGGCCCGCCCTCCTCGCGCAGAACGCGGTGCGGACGGCGGGCGCCGCCGCCCCGCAGGCGGTGCGCCTCCGCTGCGAGTACCTCGAGGATCCCGTCGGCGTCGACGCGACGCAGCCGCGGCTCAGTTGGCAGATCGCGTCCGGCCGGCGCGGCGCGATGCAGGCCGCCTGCCGGGTGCTGGTCGCCTCGTCGCCGGAGGCGCTGGCGGCCGACCGGGGCGACCTATGGGACAGCGGCCGGGTCGCCTCCGGCCAGTCCCACCTCGTGCCCTGCGCGGGCCAGCCGCTCGCCTCCCGCCAGCGCTGCCACTGGAAGGTCCGGGCCTGGCTCGAGGACGGCACTGCGACGGCCTGGAGCGAACCGGCGACGTGGACAATGGGGCTGCTGGCGCCGGAGGACTGGCAGGCGCGGTGGATCGGGGTGACTGCCCGGGCTGCCCCGCCCCCCGCCGCCGAGGGCGCCCTCGGCTACCACGCCGCGGAGGCGGCGCGCGAGGACGAGGAGAAGTGGGTCCAGGTCGACCTCGGGAAGAGCCTCCCCCTGGAGCGCGTCGTCCTGCACACGCTCCTCCACGGCAACCCCGGCAACATCATCAAGGGCTTCGGCTTCCCCCTTCGCTTCCGCATCGACGCGTCGGACGACGCGGACTTCAAGGCGTCCCGGACGGTCGCCGACCGCACGGCCGCCGACGTCCCCAATCCCGGTCATGTCGCGGTGGCGTTCGACGCCGGCGGCGCGGCGGCGCGCTACGTCCGCGTCACGGCGACGAAGCTCTGGAACCGCGGGGGCGGCGGCAAGCCGTTCTGCTTCGCCCTCGCGCAGCTCGAGGTGGTCTCGGGCGGCCGGAACGTCGCCCTGAAGGCGCCCGTCGCGGCGAAGGACAGCGTCGAGAGCTGGGGGTGGGCCAAGGCCAATCTGACGGACGGCCGGCGGCTGTCCGCGACGAAGCCGGGGCCGGCTCCGGGCGACAAGGCGGACGTGAGCCCCTCGGCCGGGATCCAGCTTCGCAAGGAGTTCGCGCTGGAGAAGGAGATCCGGCGCGCCGTGGTCTACGTCTGCGGCCTCGGCCATTACGAGCTCCGCCTGAACGGGGAGAAGGTCGGCGATCGCGTCCTCGACCCCGGCTGGACGAACTACCGGAAGACCTGCCTCTACGCGGCCTACGACGTCACCGGCCGGCTCGCCCGCGGCCGCAACGCGCTCGGCGTCATGCTCGGCCACGGCATGTACAACGTGCCGGGCGGCCGATATGTCAAGTTCAAGGGCTCGTTCGGCCCGCCGAAGCTCATCCTGCAGCTGTATGTCGAGCACGCCGACGGAACCTCCACGGTCGTGGCCAGCGACGATTCCTGGACGTGGGCGCCGGGCCCCGTGGTCTTCACGTGCGTCTACGGCGGCGAGGACTACGACGCCCGGCAGGAGACGCCCGGCTGGGACCGGGCCGGCTTCGACGCCGGCGGCTTCAGGCCGGCCGTCGTCGTCGAGGGTCCCGGCGGGCGCCTCGCCTTCCAATACGCGCCGCCGGTCCGGGTGATGCAGACGTTCCAGCCCGCGAAGGTCGCGCAGCCCAAGCCCGGCGTCGCGGTCTACGACTTTGGCCAGAACTGCGCCTCGATGCCGCGGCTCGTCGTCAAAGGCCCGGCGGGCGCCAGCGTGCGGCTGGTCCCCGGCGAACTGCTGGACGGAAACGGGCTCGTCACGCAGCGGAGCTCCGGGGGGCCCGCGTACTACACCTACACGCTGAAAGGCGGGACTCCCGAGACCTGGGCGCCCCGCTTCTTCTATTATGGCTCGCGCTACCTCCAGGTCGAGACCTCCGGTCACGACCCCGGCGCCGCGCCGGAGGTCGTGGGGCTGACGTCGCAGTTCGTGCACGCGTCGGCTGCGACCGCCGGGGACTTCTCCTGCGCCAATCCGCTCGTGGACCGGATCCACGCCCTGATCGTCGCCGCGATCCAGAGCAACCTCCAGAGCGTCCTGACCGACTGTCCCCACCGCGAGAAGCTCGGCTGGCTGGAGTGCGCCCATCTGCTGGCCGGCTGCGTGATGTACAACTACGACGCGGCGACCTTCTACGCCAAGGTCGCCGGCGACATGGCCGAGGCGCAGCTCCCCAACGGCCTGGTCCCGGACATCGCGCCCGAGTTCACCGTCTTCGGCGGCGGCTTCCGCGACTCGCCCGAGTGGGGCAGCGCGGCTGTCATCGTCCCCTGGCAGGTCTGGCAGATGTACGGCGACCGCTCCCTGCTGGAACAGCACTACGAGGGCATGAAGCGCTACGCCGCCTACCTCGCCGGCACCGCGAAGGACCAGATCGTCGCCCATGGCCTTGGCGACTGGTACGACATCGGCCCGGGCGGGCCCGGTGAGTCGAAGCTCACCTCGAAGGGCGTGACGGCGACGGCCATCTATTATCAGGACCTCGTGATCCTGAAGGAGGCCGCGGCCCTGCTCGGCAAGGCCGACGAGGCCCGGCAGCTCGAGGCGCAGGCGCGCGCCGTGAAGGAGGCGTTCAACCGGAAGTATTTCAATCCGGAGAAGAACCAGTACGACCGCAACAGCCAGACGGCCAACGCCATGCCGCTGGTGCTCGGGATCGTGCCGGACGACCGCCGCGCCGCGGTGCTCGACGGCCTCGTGGCGCAGATCCGCGCCGGCGGCAACCGCGTCACGGCCGGGGACGTCGGCTTCCATTACCTCGTCCGCGCCCTCTCCGGGGGCGGCCGCGGCGACGTCCTCTACGACATGCTGGTCCGCGACGACGGGCCCGGCTACGCCTACCAGCTGAAGAAGGGCGCGACATCGCTCACGGAGGCCTGGGACACGAACCCCGGCTCCTCGCAGAACCACTGCATGCTCGGCCACGTCGAGGACTGGTTCTACAGCGGCCTTGCCGGCATCGCCCCCGACCCGTCGGGGCCGGGTTTCAAGCGGATCGCCATCCGGCCCCAGGTCGTCGGCGACCTCGCCGGCGCCCGGGCGTCGTACGAGTCGCCGTACGGGCGCATCGTCAGCGAATGGACGCGGGAGGGCGTGACGCTGCGCCTGGACGTCGAGATCCCCGCGAACACCACGGCCACCGTGCACGTCCCGGCGAGGGACGCCGCGTCCGTGACGGAAGGCGGCCGGCCGGCCGGGCAGGCGGAGGCCGTGAGGCTCCTGCGCCAGGAGGGCGGCGCCGCCGTCTTCGCCGTGGGCTCGGGCGCGTACCGGTTTGCCTCGACGCTGCCGGGGGCGAAGTAGGACACGCAGATCAGGAGGCCGTTTATGACACGCTGGATGCGGGGCGCCGGGCTCGCGCTCGTCGCGCTGGCGGTCGTCCCGGCCGGCGCGGAGGAGGACCTCGTCCGCGGGTTCGCGGATCCCCCGCCCTCGGTCCGCCCGTGGGTCTACTGGTTCCCGCTGAGCGGCAACCTCACGACGGAGGGGATCACCGCCGACCTCGAGGCGATGGCGCGCGTCGGCATCGGCGGCCTCCTCTACATGGAGGTCGACCAGGGCGCCCCGAAGGGCCCCGCGGACTTCGCCGGGCCGCTCTGGATGGAGCTCTTCTCTCACGCCTGCCGCGAGGCCAAACGGCTCGGGCTCGAGATCAACATGAACAACGACGCCGGCTGGTGCGGCAGCGGCGGGCCTTGGATCACCCCCGAGCTCTCCATGCAGAAGGTCGTCTGGTCCGAGACCGCCGTCGAGGGGGGGAAGCGCTTCGAGGGCGTCCTCGAGCGCCCCAAGGCGGTCCGCGACTTCTACCGCGACATCGTCGTCCTCGCCGCCCCCGCCCCCGCCGACGACGCCTACCGCGTGCCCCAGATCGCCGGCAAGGCATCCTTCAAGCCCCAGCACTTTCCGCCGCCGGCCGCGACGTATCCGGAGACCCCGCCCGGCGCGGCGATCCCGCGCGACAAGGTCCTGGACGTGTCGGACCGGATGGGCGCGGACGGGAAGCTGGCGTGGGACGCCCCGGCAGGCAAATGGATCGTCTTCCGCTTCGGGCACACGACCACGGGCAAGGACAACCATCCCGCGCCCGTCTCCGGACGCGGGCTGGAGTGCGACAAGTTCAGCAAGGAGGCCGCCGAGGCGCACTACAACGGCCTCATGGGAAAGCTGATCGCCGCCAACAGGGAATTCGCGGGTGAGGGCAAGGTGCTCGTCTCGACCCACATCGACAGCTGGGAGGTCGGCTCGCAGAACTGGACGCCGCGGATGCGCGAGGAGTTCCGCGCGCGACGCGGCTACGACCTCGTCCCCTTCCTCCCCGCCTTCGCGGGGCGCGTCGTCGACAGCCTCGAGGTCACCGAGCGCTTCCTCTGGGACCTCCGGTTGACCGTGTCGGACCTGATCCTCGACAACTACGCCGGCCATTTCCACGCGCTCGCGAACCGGAACGGGCTCCGGCTCTCGATCGAGGCCTACGACAACGTGCCGATCGACGAGCTGGCCTACGCCGGGCGGTGCGACGAGCCGATGTCGGAGTTCTGGTCCTGGGGCCGCTTCGGCGCGGCCTACAGCTGCACCGGCATGGCCTCCGCCGCGCACACCTACGGCAAGCGCATCCTCGGCGCCGAGGCCTTCACCGCCACCAACGCCGAGAAGTGGCTGGGCCATCCGGCGAACGTCAAGGACCTCGGCGACTGGGCCTTCTGCGAGGGCGTCAACCGCTTCGTCTTCCACCGCTACGCCGCCCAGCCCTGGATCGGCCGCGCCCCCGGCATGTCGATGGGCCCGTGGGGGCTCCATTACGAGCGGACGCAGACGTGGTGGGAGCAGTCGAAGGCGTGGCATGAATACCTCGCGCGGTGCCAGCTCCTCCTCCAGCAGGGCCTCTTCGTCGCCGACATCGCCTACCTCCAGCCCGAGGGGGCCCCGCGCCGCTTCGCCCCGCCCCCCGGCGCCGAGATCGCCCCCCACCTGCGCGGCGGCTACAACTTCGACGGCTGCTCCGCGGAGGTCGTCCTGAGCCGGATGAGCGTCAAGGACGGGCGCCTCGTCCTCCCCGACGGGATGAACTACCGCGTGCTCGTCCTGCCCGAGGCCGAGACGATGACGCCTCGGCTCCTGCGGAAGATCGCGGAGCTGGCTGAGGCCGGCGCGACGGTGATCGGCCCCGCGAAGCCGCCGCAGGCCTCGCCCAGCCTTGTGGACAGGCCGGACGGCGACGCCGAGGTGAAGCGGCGCGCCGACGCGCTATGGGCCTCCGGCAAGATCGTCACCGGGAAAACCGCCCAGCAGCTGCTCGCCGAACGCGGCGTGAGGCCCGATTTCGAGTCGACCCCGCGCCTCCGCCACATCCACCGCACGATCGGCGGCGCGGAGGCCTGGTTCGTCGCGAACCCCGATGCCCGGGACGTCGAGGCGGTCGCCGCGTTCCGCGTGACCGGCCGCCGCCCCGAGCTCTGGTGGCCCGACACCGGGCGGACCGGGCCGGCGCCTGCGTTCGAGGAGGCGGACGGCGTGACGCGCGTGCCGCTCCGGCTGGAGCCGCGCGGGTCCGTCTTCGTCGTCTTCCGACAGCCCGCGAGCCCCGCGGACCGGATCGTTTCCGTCACGCGTGACGGCATCGAGCTCCTCCCGAAGGCGGGCGCCGCGGGCCCGGCGCCGCGCGACGCGGCGAACACGTTCACGATGGCCGCGTGGGTCCGCCCCGCGGCCGAGATCGCCCTCCCGGCGGAGGCCCACGCCGGCGCCGGCGGACTGGCGCACGCCCGGAACGATGTCGTCTATCCCGCGCCCGGCCACGAGGTCTATGCCGCGCCCGGCCAGGCGTGCAGCGGCATCGCGGCCGGGACAAACGGCGTCGCCGTCTACGAGCACGGGTCGGACTACTTCGCGCCGGTGCTGGTGCACGCCGCGGCGCTGGAGGGGTGGGTGCACATGGCGGTGGTTTACCGCGACGGCACGCCCTCCCTCTTCCTCGACGGGCGCCCCGTCCGGACGGGGCTCAAGGGCCCGTGCACGGTCCACGGCGGCGTCGGCGCGCGCCATGCGCGCGAGGTGGCGCCCTTCAAAGGCCGGGTTGCCGGCCTGGAACAGTTCGATCGCGCGCTGGCGCCCGACGCGATCGCCGCGCGGGCGATGGCCGCGCCGCCCGCCGACGCCGATGACGTGCCGGCGCTCGACCTCCGGCACGGCGAAATCGCGCAGGCGGGAGCGTACGTCTTCAAGACGGCCGACGGGAAGAGCCGCCCGCTGACCTTCGCCCCGCCCCCGTCGCAGGCGGTCGCCGGCCCCTGGGAGGTCCGTTTCGCCCCCGGCGGCGGCGCGCCCGAGCGGATCGCCCTTGACGCGCTGGCCTCGCTGCACGAGCACGCCGATCCCGGCGTGAAGCACTTCTCCGGCGCCGCGACCTACCGCGCCTCCTTCGAGGCGAAGCCACCCGACGCGCCGGCCCGGACGGTCCTCGACCTCGGCCGCGTCGAGGTCATGGCCGAGGTGGCGCTCAACGGGAAGGCCCTCGGCATCCTCTGGAAGCCGCCGTACCGCGTGGACGTCACCGGCGCCCTGAAGGCCGGTGCGAACGCGCTCGAAGTCACGGTCGTCAACCTCTGGATCAACCGGATGATCGGCGACGAGCAGCTTCCGGAGGACAGCGAACGGAACACGAACGGGACGCTGAAGGTGTGGCCGGATTGGCTGCTCGAGGGGAAGCCGAGCCCGGCGGGCCGCTTCACTTTCACGTCGTGGCGGCTCTGGAAGAAGGCCGCGCCGCTGGTCGTGTCCGGCCTGCTGGGACCGGTGACCCTGCGGACCGCGATGCCGCTCGCGTCGCCGACGCAACAGGGGGAGGGCGTACGGTGAGTCGACCCCGGTGGTGGATGGTCGCGATTTCGGCGCTGGCCGTGCTGGCGGGGCCCGCCCCCGCCTCGGAGCTGGACGCGGGCTTCGCCGATCCGCCTCAGAGCGCTGGCATCCGCTGCTTCTGGTGGTGGCTGAACGGCAATGTGACGAAAGCCGCCATCACCCGCGACCTCGAGGAGATGAAGGCGAAGGGCTTCAGCGGCGCGCTGATCTTCGACGCGGACGGCTCCTCGCAGGGCGGACACGCGCGCGTCCCGGCGGGGCCGCTCTTCGGCAGCCCGGACTGGACCGCGCTTTTCGTTCACGCCTGCCGGGAGGCGGACCGGCTCGGCCTCGAGCTGAGCCTGAACATCCAGAGCGGCTGGAATCTGGGCGGGCCCGGCGTGACGCCCGAGGAGTCCGCGCACCGCCTGGCGTGGTCCGAGCAGCGGGTCCAGGGCCCCGGGCCGTTCGCGGGGCGCCTGGCGCAGCCGGGGGCGCGCGACAACTGCTACCGCGACGTGGCGGTGGTGGCCGTGCCGGTCGCGGGCCCGGAGCCCGGCGCGTCGTGGGAGATGAAGGCGAGCGCGGGGCAGGCCGACTTCCCCCCCGCGCGGATGGCCGACGGCAACGCGGCGACCTTCTGGGTCTCCGCGGAGGGCCCGACGCCCGAGCGCCCCGTCTCGGTCACGTTCGCGTTCCGCGAGCCGGCGACGGTCGGCGGCCTGAAGGTGCTGGGGCGCGCGGGCTACGGCCCGCGCCGGTGCGAGGTGGCGGAATCCCGGGACGGTCGCACGTTCCGCAAGGTGAAAGACGTCGAGGTGGTTGATGGCCGGGAGGCCTCGGTCCGCTTCGAGGCGCTGCGCACGGCGAACCTCCGTCTGCTCGTGACGAGCGGCTTCGACCTCCGCTCCCCCGACGCGCCGCGCAACGTCCAGATCGCCGAGATCGTCCTCCTGGACGGCGACGGACGGCCGCTGGGCTCGACGGCGCGGCCCCCGATCC
>CAYUME010000026.1:10430-16659 GCA_964445475.1 uncultured Planctomycetia bacterium | reverse complement strand
ATGGTCCACCGCATGGACATCGAGATCGGGCGCGTCCTCGACCGGATCCGGGCGATGAAGGCCTTCGACGACACGGCGGTCTTCTTCGTCTCGGACAACGGCGCCAGCGCGGAGCAGATCATCCGGGGCGACAAGCACGACCCGGGCGCCGCGCCCGGGTCGGCCCGCTCCTACCTCTGCCTCGGTCCGGGCTGGTCGACGGCGTCGAACACGCCCTTCCGGCTCCACAAGTCCTGGGTGCACGAGGGCGGCATCGCCACGCCGCTCATCGTCCACTGGCCCGCGGGCCTCCGCGCCCGCGGGGAGCTCCGCCACGCCCCCGGCCACCTGGTCGATCTCGTGCCCACGATCCTCGAGCTGACCGGTGGCAAGGCCTTCGAGACATGGGAGGGCCAGCCGGTCCCGCCCTTCGCGGGTCGCACCCTCGTGCCGGCCTTCGCCGCGGACGTCCCCCTCCCGCGCGACTTCCTCTATTTCGATCACGGCGGGAACCGCGCCATCCGGATGGGGAGCTGGAAGCTGGTCGCCAAGGGGAAGGACCCTTGGGAGCTCTACGACCTTCGGACCGACCGCTGCGAACAGGAGAACCTGGCCGGCAGCCAGCCGGGGAAGGTGGAGGAGCTGGCCGCGCGGTGGGCCGTGCTGCAGACGGAGTTTCACCGGATGGGCGGCCAGGCGGACGGGAAGGGCGGGGAGAAGAAGGGGCGGGCGAAGAAGGAGGAGTGACGCGCGCCCTGCCGGGATTCGCTTCGCTCACCGCGGCCCGGAGCGCTTTGCAACCGCCGCGCCGTCTGTTGCATTCCGCGGGCGGGTCATCGGGCCCCGCCGCGGTTTATGGCCCCCGCCTTGACAGCGGAATTCCGCCGTATGATCCGATCCGCCTCTTCCACCGTATAGGAGAAGGGTTGTGCGTGACCCGCGGGGCTTTGTCCGCCGTGAATCGGCTCACCCGTCAGGAGGCCGTTGCATGAACCGCCTTATGTGCGTTGTGCTCGGCGCGACCGCCACCCTGTTCGCGGGGCCCGCCGCCGCCCCGGCGGCGCCTGCCCCCCTCAAGGCGCTTCTCGTCACCGGCGGCGCCGCCCACGATTACGAGACCCAGAAGAAGCTCCTCACCGAGGCCGTCAGCGCCCGGGCGAATGTCGAGTGGACGATCATCCACCAGGGGGGCAAGGCCGGCAACGCGATGATCGACCTCTACAAGAGCCCCGACTGGGCGAAGGGATTCGACGTCGTCGTCCACAACGAGTGCTTCGCCGCCGTGGACGACAAGGCCTTCGTCGAGGGGATCGCCAAGGCGCATCAGGACGGCGTCCCCGCCGTCGTCATCCACGGATCGCTGCACAGCTACCGCAGCGCCGACAAGGTGACCGACGCGTGGCGCCAGGTCCTGGGGGTCACCTCCGTCCGGCACGAGAAGGGCGGCGTCTCGCTGGAGGTCAAGGTCAAGAAGGCCGACCACCCCATCCTGAAGGGGCTTCCCGAGACGTGGACCGTCGCGAAGGGCGAGCTCTACGTCATCGAGAAGGAAGGGCCCGACTGCGTCCCCCTCGCCACCTGCTACGGCGTCGGGACGAAAAAGGACCAGACCTCCATCTGGACGAACGCCTGCGGCAAGGCCCGCGTCTTCGGCACCTCGCTCGGCCACGCGAACGGCACCTTCGAGATGCCGGTCTACCAGGACCTGATGGCGCGCGGGATTTTGTGGGCGTGCGACAAGCTGGGGGAGGACGGGAAGCCGAAGCCGGGGTATGGGCCCAGGGGGAATTGAGAATGGGACGTGAGCCTGGAGCCTGCGGCAAAGCCGGACCGTTCCGTCGGGGAGGGGCAGGCCCGGTCGCGCGTCGGAGGCCGGCCGCAGCCCGCGCGCCCGTCGCGGCGGCGGCGTTGGCCTTCGTCCTCGCGGCGGCCCCGGCCGGCGCCGGCCCGGCGAAGACGAACGGACTGATGATCGGCGTCGACGACCTCCGGACGCAGCTCGGCTGCTACGGGCATCCCGTCGTCAAGAGCCCGTCGATCGACCGGCTGGCCGCGCGCGGCACCCTCTTCGAGCGGGCCTACTGCCAGCAGGCCGTCTGCGCCCCCTCCCGCGCCAGCCTCCTCACCGGCCTCCGGCCCGACTCCACGGGGATCTACGACCTCGACCACCCCCTCCGGAAGACGAAGCCGGACGCCCTCTCCCTGCCCCAGCACTTCCGGCAGCACGGCTACGAGACCGTCTCGCTCGGCAAGATCTACCACCATTACGACGACGACAACGGGATCGGCTGGTCGGAGAAGGCGTGGCACCCGGCCGGGGACTGGAAGGGCCGCGGCTACCTCTCGCCGGAGGCCCAGCGGCAGATCGTTTCCGTGGCGGGCAAGGCCGGCATCGGGCCGGCCTGGGAGATCGCCGACGTCGACGACGGGGCCTACCCCGACGGCAAGACCGCGGAGAAGGCCGTCGAATGGCTGGAGACCTTCCGGCAGAACGGCAAGCCCTTCTTTCTCGCCGTCGGCTTCCTGAAGCCGCACCTCCCCTTCAACGCCCCGAAGCGGTACTGGGACCTCTACGATCCCGCGCAGATCCGCGTCAGCGACCGGCGGACCTGGCCGGACGGGATGCCCGCCTGCGCCGGGTCGAGCTGGGGGGAGCTGAAGGCGTACACGGACATCGAGGACAAGATCGACCGGCTGCCGGACGCGCAGGCCGTCCGGCTGATCCACGGCTACTGCGCCTGCGTCAGCTACACGGACGCCCTGATCGGTCGGGTGGTCGGGGCGCTCGACCGGCTCGGCCTGGCGGAGCGCACCGCGATCGTGCTCTGGGGCGACCACGGGTGGAAGCTGGGCGAGTACGGGGCCTGGTGCAAGCACACCAACCTCGAGCTCGACACGCATGTGCCGCTGATCTGCTGCGCCCCGGGGCGGAAGGGCGGGCAGCGCTCGAAGGCCCCGGTGGAATTCGTCGACATCTTCCCGACGCTGGCGGAGCTCTGCGGCCTGCCCGTCCCGGAGGCCTGCGAGGGGAGCAGCTGGGCGCCGCTCCTGGACGACCCCGCCCGCCCGTGGAAGGAGGCCGCCTTCAGCCAGTACCCGCGCGGGAAGCTGATGGGCTACACGCTGCGCAGCGGCACATGGCGGTATACCGAGTGGATCGACCGGAAGACGGGGAAGGCGGAGTTCCGCGAGCTGTACGACCACGCCGGAGGCCCCGTCGCCGACCGCAACCTCGCCGACGTCCCGGAGCACGCCGCGACGGCGAAGCGGCTCTCCGCCCTGCTCGCCGGGGGGAAGGGCTGGAAGGCGTGCCGGCCGACCCGGTAGGATCCAGCGCGTCCCGAGAGGCCGTTCCGTCCCGTCCCGTGTTCCCTGCATCGGAGAGGCCCCATGACGCGCCTGACGACCGCCCTGCTCCTCGCCGCGGCCGCGTCGGCCGCCGCGCCGGCGCCCGCGGCGGAACGGCCGAACATCCTCTGGATCACCAGCGAGGACAACAGCCCCTTCTTCGGCTGCTACGGCGACCCGCTGGCGCGGACGCCGAACCTCGACGCGATGGCGCGCGAGGGCGTCCTCTATCTCAACGCCTTCGCCAACGCCCCCATCTGCGCCCCGGCCCGCTCGACGATCCTGACCGGGATGTACGCCTGCTCGCTCGGCACCCAGCCGATGCGCTCGGGCAACGCCATCCCGGCCGCCGTCACGCCCTACCCCCAGCTCCTCCGCGAGGCGGGGTACTACTGCACGAACAACGCCAAGACGGACTACAACACGAAGGTCGACGTGAAGGCGGCGTGGGACGAGTGCAGCAACAAGGCGCACTGGAAGAACCGGAAGCCCGGCCAGCCCTTCTTCGCCATCTTCAACCTCACCGTCTCCCACGAGAGCGGCTGCCACAAGTCCCCCGCCTCGACCGAGACCGACCCGGCGAAGATCGCGCTGCCGGCCTACCACCCCGACACGCCGCTCATGCGCCGCCAGTGGGCCCTCTACTACGACAACATCTCGAAGATGGACGCGCAGGCCGGCGAGCGCCTCCGCGAGCTGAAGGAGGCGGGGCTCCTCGACGACACGATCGTCTTCTACTACGCCGACCACGGCGGGGTGCTGCCGCGCAGCAAGCGGTTCCTCTACGAGTCGGGGACGCACGTCCCGATGCTCGTCCGCTTCCCGGCCAAATACCGCCCCCTCGCCTCCGGCGACCCCGGCACGAAGACCGACCGGCTCGTCAGCTTCGTCGATCTCGCCCCGACGCTGATGAGCCTCGCCGGCGTCCCCGTCCCCGGGATCATGCAGGGCGAGGCCTTCCTCGGCCCGCAGGCGAAGCCGCCGCGCGAGTACGTCTACCTCTTTCGCGACCGCGCCGACTAGCGGCCGGACGCCTTCCGGGCCGTCCGGGACAAGCGGTATCGTTACATCCGCAACTACTATCCCCACCTGCCCTACGGCCAGTACCTCGACTACCTCTGGAAGAACCCCGCCATGCCCGAGTGGGAGCAGCTCTTCCGGGCCGGGAAGCTCGACGCCGCCCGCAGCGCCTTCTTCCTGCCGCGGGCGCAGGAGGAGCTCTACGACGTCCAGGCCGACCCCCACGAGGTGAAGAACCTCGCCGCCGACCCGGCCCACCGGGAGACGCTCGGGCGCCTGCGCCAGGCCCTGCGCGACTGGCAGCTCCGGATCCGGGACACCTGTTTCCTGGCCGAGGCGGAGATGATGCGGCGTGCGGAGGGGACGACGATCTACGAGATGATGCGCGACCCCCAGAAGGGCCCCGACCTCGAACGCCTGATGGAGGCGTCGGACCTGGCGGGGAGACGCGATCCGGCCCTGCTCCCGAAGCTGGAGGCGATGCTCGCGGACCAGGAGAGCGGCGTGCGCTACTGGGGGGCGGTGGGACTTCTCGCGCTGGGCGACAAGGCGATGCCCGCGGCCGCAGCCCTGCGCGGCGTGCTGGACGACGCGTCCCCCGCCGTCCGCGTCGTCGCCGCCCAGGCCCTTCTCTGCCACCTCGACGATGCCGCGGCGGCGCTGCCGGCGCTGGAGAAGGCGCTCGGCGACCCGAGCGAGATGGTCCAGCTCCTGGCGGCCAATGCCCTCGACGCCGCCGACGGGCTCGCCCGGTCGCTCCTGCCGATCATGGAGAAGATGAAGAAAGGCTATGTCGGCCGCGTGATGGAGAAGGCCCTCGCGGACCTGAAGGACGGCCGGTGACCCGCGGCAGTCCGCGGGCGGCCGCCCGCGGACTCCCTGCCGGAAGGAGAGTCGTGCATGAGAGGACGCCCCCTTCGGTTCGTGCCCGTCGCGGCGCTCTTCGCGGTCGTCGCCCCTCCGCCGTCCGGCGCCGCCCACCGTCCGGACGTCCTTCTCATCATGTCCGACGACATGGGATACTCGGACCTCGGCTGTTACGGCGGCGAGATCGAGACCCCGACCCTCGACGCCCTGGCCGCCAACGGCCTCCGGTTCACCCGCTTCTACAACACCGCCCGCTGCTGCCCCACCCGCGCCAGCCTCCTCACCGGCCTCTACCCCCACCAGGCCGGCGTCGGTCACATGATGGAGGACCGCGGCGAAGAGGGCTACCAGGGGTCGCTTCACCGGCGCTGCGTCACCATCGCCGAGGCCCTCCGGCCCGCCGGCTACGCGACCTACATGGCCGGCAAGTGGCATGTCACCCCGCCCAAGCACAGGGACCACTGGCCGCTCCAGCGCGGATTCGACCGCTTCTACGGGACGATCCACGGCGCCGGCAGCTTCTTCGACCCCAACACGCTGACCCGCGACAACGACTTCATCAGCCCCTTGGCGGATCCGGAGTACAAGCCGGATCGGTATTACTACACCGACGCCATCAGCGACCACGCCGTGCGCTTCATCGCCGACCACGCCGCGAAGACGCCCGACAAGCCGTTCTTCATGTACGTCGCCTACACCGCCGCCCACTGGCCGATGCACGCCCCGGAGGAGGACGTCGCGAAGTATAAGGGGCGGTATGACGCTGGCTACGCCGCCGTCCGGGGCGTCCGCTACGAGAAGATGAAGCGCCTCGGCGTCGTCGAGCCCGGCTGGCCGCTCTCGCCCCAGGCGGAGGATTGGGACGCGGTGAAGGACAAGGCCTGGGAGGCCCGCTGCATGGAGGTCTACGCGGCCATGGTCGATCGCATGGACCGGGGGATCGGCCGCATCGTGGGACAGCTGAAGAAGAGCGGCCGGCTCGACAACACGCTGGTCTGCTTCTTCCAGGACAACG
>CAYUME010000026.1:0-10420 GCA_964445475.1 uncultured Planctomycetia bacterium | reverse complement strand
CCTGGCGTTCGAATGCGAGGCCGCTGCGATCGGCCCGCCCGCCGATGGCCGCCGACGCCCTCCAGCCCGACATGATCCCGAAGCAGACGCGGGACGGGTACCCGGTCCGCCAGGGGATGGGCGTGATGCCCGGCCCCGCCGACACCTACATCGGCTACGGCCGCGGCTGGGCGAACGTCTCGAACACCCCCTTCCGCGAGTACAAGCACTGGGTCCACGAGGGCGGGATCGCCACGCCGCTCGTTGTCCACTGGCCGGCGCGCGTGAAGGCGGAGGGCGCGTTGCGCCACACCCCCGCGCACCTGATCGACCTGATGGCCACCTGCATCGACGTGGCGGGCGCCCGTTACCCCGCCGAGGTCCAGGGGGAGAAGATCAAGCCGATGCAGGGCGTGAGCCTCGTCCCCGTTATCGAGGGCCGGGACCTCCCGCCCCGCGCCCTCTTCTGGGAGCACGAGCGGAACTGCGCCGTCCGCCAGGGGAAGTGGAAGCTCGTCGGGAAGAACGTCCTGGGGCCGGACGGGCCGAACGAGGCGAAATGGGAGCTGTACGACATCGACGCCGACCGGTCGGAGCTGAGCGACCTGGCGGCGAAGGAGCCCGAGCGCGTGAAGGCGATGTCGGCCCTCTTTCTGGAGTACGCGAAGCGCTGCGACGTCCTGCCCCTGCCGGGCGGGAAGGAGAAGGCGGCGAAGAAAGAGAAGAAGTAGCCCGATTCCGGCGGCTCCGTCTCCAGGAGGCCCTCCATGTCCCTCTCGCGACGGTCGTTCCTCGCGCGCTCCGGCCCGGTCGTCGTCTCCAGCGCCCTCGTCCACCGCCTCGCCTGGGGGGCCAACGACCGCCTCCAGGTCGGCTGCATCGGCATCGGCGGGAAGGGGGCCTCCGACGTCTCCGGCGTCGCGGGCGCCGGCGCCGCGATCGTCGCGCTCTGCGACGTCGATGAGAACCGTCGGGGGAAGAAGGGGAAGGGCGCCCAGGATCTCCACGCCGACGCCGCGTTCTACAAGGACTTCCGCGTCATGCTGGAGAAGGAGGGGAAGAACCTCGACGCCGTGACCGTCTCGACGCCCGACCACGTCCACGCCGCGGCGTCCATCCTGGCCATGCGGCTCGGCAAGCACGTCTACTGTCAGAAGCCGCTCGCGCATTCCGTCTGGGAGGCGCGCCGCATGGCCGAGGTGGCGGTCCAGGCGAAGGTCGCCACGCAGATGGGCAACCAGGCCCACGCCGGCGAGCCGATCCGCCGCGCGGTGGAATGGGTCCGCGCCGGCCTCCTCGGCAAGGTCCGGGAGGTGCACGCCTGGACCAACCGGCCGATCTGGCCGCAGGGCATGACGGCGCGCCCGGCCGCCGAGCCCGTGCCGGAGGGGCTCGAGTGGGACCTCTGGCTCGGGCCCGCCCCCGAGCGGCCCTACAACGCGGCCTACTGCCCGTTCAAGTGGCGCGGGTGGTGGGACTTCGGCACCGGGGCCCTCGGCGACATGGGGTGCCACATCATGGACATGCCCTTCTGGGCCCTCGACCTCAAGCACCCCGTCTCCGTCGAGGCGGAGGCGGAGGGGAACACGCCGGAGTCCGGCCCGAAGGCCTCGACCGTGACCTACCGCTTCCCCGCCGGGACGTATTGCGAGGCGCTGACGTACGTCTGGTACGACGGCAACCGCATGCCGCCCGCGGAGGTGATCGCCGACGCCGGAGTCCCCGAGAAGGAGGTCGCCAAGAAGTTCGACCTGGTGATGGTCGGGGAGAAGGGGAAGCTCTTCTTCCAGCGCGGCAACACGAGCTGGGCGACGTCGCCGAAGTCGCTGCTCGACGAGTTCAAGGCGCCGGCCCCGACGATCCCCCGCGTCAAGGACGAGGATGTCGAGTGGGTCCAGGCCTGCACGGGCGGCCCCGCGGCGCTCTCGAACTTCGCCCTCGCCGGCCCCTTCACGGAGCAGATCCTCCTCGGCAACCTCGCCGTCCGGCTGGGCCGGAAGATCGAATGGGACGGCGTGAACCTGAAGGCGACGAACGCCCCCGAGGCCGACGCGCTCATCCGGCGGGCGTACCGGAAGGGGTGGGAACCGACGTGAGGCGGATGCCGGCCTTTCGGGCGTCGGGGAGGAGCGGGCCGGATTTGCCGCCCGATCCGGAGCTATTACTATAACACGACAGGCGAGGGGCTCGCCCTTCATCCTCTGTCATGGATTCGCACCTCCCGTCCCGGATCCTGGCGCTTCTCCTGCTGCTCGCGTCCTCGCCTCCCGCCCCCGCCGAGCCCTCCGCCCTCTGGGGGGCGAACGGCGAGCGGTGGAAGGACGATGGCCGACTTCCCGACTTCTCCTTTGCCGGCTATCATTCCGGCGAGCGCCCGCTCCCCGCGGTCCCCCCCGCCGCCGACGTCCGCCGCTTCGGCGCCCGCGGCGACGGCAAGACCGACGACACGAAGGCCTTCCAGGACGCCGTGAAAGAGACGAAGGAAGGCGCGATCCTCGTTCCTCCCGGCCGCTACGTCCTCACCGACGTGATCGAGATCCGGAAGAGCGGACTCGTGCTGCGCGGCGCCGGGCCCGACAAGACCGTCCTCGTCTGCCCCAAGTCCCTCGAGCAGATCTTCGGCGCCAAATCCACCGACGGCGTCAAGTCGAGCTACTCCTTCGGGGGCGGCTTCCTCTCCGTATCCGGCGGCGACCGGGGGAGGAAGCTGGCCGACGTGGCGGCCCCCGCGGCGCGCGGCGACCGGATCCTCGTCCTCGACAAGGCCGCGCCCCTCAAGCCCGGCGACTTCGTCCGGCTGCTGCAGAACAACGACCCCGCGCTCGGCCGGCACGTCCACGCCGACCGGGAGGATGCCGGGAAGGCGACCTTCCAGGAGAAGAAGCACTTCACGGACTGGGTGGCGCGCGTCGCCGCCGTCGAGGGCCCGCGGATCCGCCTCGACCGCCCCCTGCGCCTCGACGTCCGTCCCGCCTGGAAGCCCGAGCTGCACGCCTGGGAGCCCTCCGTCGAGGAGGTCGGCATCGAGGACCTGGCCTTCGAGTTCCCGGGCGTCGAGAAGAAGCCCCACCTGAAGGAGGAGGGCTTCAACGCCATCCACCTGCGGGGCGCCGCCTTCTCCTGGGTCCGGAACGTCACGGCCATCGACGCCGACAACGGCGTCATCGTCGGCGGCTGCCGGTTCTGCCGGATCGAGGGGCTCCGCTTCCGCGAGGCCGGCCGGAAGGGCGTCACGGGCCACCACGCCCTCTGGGCCACCGGCGGCTCGCAGGACTGCCTTTTCACCGACTTCCGCGTGGAGACGCAGTACGTCCACGACCTGACCGTCGAGGGCTTCGCCAACGGCAACGTCTTCCGGAAGGGCGCGGCGGTGGCGATGAACTTCGACCACCACCGGAACGCGCCCTACGAGAACTGCTTCACCGACCTCGACGTCGGCGACCCGAGACGGGTCTGGGCGAGCAGCGGGAGGGGGGACCGCGGTCCGCACACGGGCGCGCGCGAGACCTTCTGGAACATCCGGTGCGCGAAAGGATCGTTCCCGAAGCGCCCGGACTGGCCCCAAATCAACGTCGTCGCGATGGCGGGCCTCAAGCCGGAGGCCGCGCCCGACGGGCCGTGGGTCGAGCCCGCCGACGTCCAGCCCCCCGACCTCTACGAGGCCCAGATCCGGAAGCGGCTGGGACGGCAGGCGTTTCTGAAATAGCGCGGGCACGGGCCGCGCGGCAGACGTCCACCGCTAGGCTCGTTCTTCCAGCAATTTCCAGCACGTCCACTGCATGCGCGGCAGGTGGAACGGTCCCTTCCACCAGTTTCCCTTGAGCGTGGACGAGACGGTCCCGTCGCGGCGCAGGTAGCCGAACCACTCCCCGTGCTCCGGATCCGGGAAATGCGCGTGGGCCCAGTCATGTGCCTCCCGGTGGCGCTGCGCGAACCGGGGCTCCCCCGTCAGGCGCCAGGCCATGAGCGTGGCGATGATCGCCTCGGTCTGCGGCCACCAGAACTTCATCTCGTGCCAGTACTCGGCCGGGGGCCGTCCCGTCGCGTCGACGTAATAGAGCAGCCCGCCATGCTCCCGGTCCCACCCCCGCTCCCAGGCCAGGTCGACGATCTCGCAGCCCAGCCGCACCAGGCGCGGATCGCCGCCCCGGAGGCGCGCCTCGTGCAGGATGAACCAGCCGGCCTCGATCGCGTGACCGGGATTGAGGAGGCGGCCCTCGAAGTGGTCGAGGACCTCCCCCGCGGGGCCGACCGTCTCGAGGACGCAGCCGAGCGACCGGTTGACGAAGAGCCGGTCGATCGCGTCGATCGACCGGTCGATGCAGGCGGTCGCGGCCGGGTCGCCGGTGGCCTTGCGGAGGGCCTGGGCGACCGCGATCAGGATCATGGGCATTGCGAGCCCGCGGGATGGCCGCGTCCGGGGGGCGACCTTGGGCTCGAGGAGGCCCGGCGTCTCGTGCCCGTGCAGGATCCGCCGGAAAAGATCGGTCGCCTCGCGGCCCGTCGCCGCGTCGCCGGCCGCCCCGGCATAGGCGGCCAGGGCCATGACGGTGAAGCATTCCGAGAAGAGGTAGCGCCGCTTGCGGAGGGGGCGCCCCTCCCGGTCCAGCAGGAAGAACATCCGGCCGTCGCGGTCGAAGGCGTGCCGGCGGAGGAAGTCGAGACCGTGGCGCGCCAGGTCCAGCCACTCGGCCCGGGGTTCCACCTCGGCGTACAGCGTCGCGAGGAGCCAGGCGAACCGGCCGTGGATCCAGACCGGCTTGTCGGTGTCGACGACGGTCCCGTCGCGGTCGAGACAGAAGAGGAACCCGCCCCGCTCGCGGTCGACGGCGTGGCGGATCCAGAAGGGCAGCGTGTCGTCCAGGAGGCCGTCGCGGTAGGTGCGGATCAGCGCGTTTCGGCGGGCGGGGTCCATGGCGGGTCTCACGGGGCGGTCAGGGGCCGGGCGAAGACGTCGAAGCCGCGGATCGCCTCGGCGAGGCGCCGCGTCTCCGCCGGATCGAGCGGGGGGACGGGCAGGCGCGGCGGGCCGCAGTCGACGCCGAGGAACCCCATGATCGCCTTGCCGGCGCGGAGGACGCCGAAGCGGACGAGGATCGCGACGAGGTCGGCGGCCACGGCCTGTTCGCGCCGCGCGGTCTCGAGGTCGCCGGCTCGGAAGGCCTTGATCACGCGGCGGTAGACGGGGGCGGCGTAGTTGTAGGTGCTTCCCACCGCGGCTGTCGCGCCGGCCTCGAGGGCGTCGAGCAGGCACTCGTCGACGCCCCACATCATCTCGAAGCATCCGCCCTGGAAGGCGCGGCAGGCCCGGAACATCACCGGGTCGTTCCGCGTGAACTTGATCCCGGCCAGCGACGGGATGCGTGGGGCGGCGGCCGCCAGGAAGTCGGTCATGGGCAGCGCGACGCCGGTCAGGGCGGGGATGTCATAATAGTAGAAGGGAAGGCGCGGGGCGGCGGCGGCGACGGCGGCGCAGAAGTCGGCGAGGTCCCCGGCGCGGTCGGGCTTGAAATAGAAGGGGGCCAGGGCGGCCACGGCGGAGGCGCCGGTCGCGGCGGCGTGGGCGGCCAGGGCGCAGGCCTCGGGGAGGCTCGTGTGGCCGACGTGGACGATGACAGGGAATCGCCCGGCCGCGGCGCGGACCCAATGCTCGGCCAGCCGCCTGCGCTCGTCCGTGGCGAGCGACGGCCCCTCGCCCGTGGTCCCGCAGATGAAGGCCCCGTCGAGGCCGGCGTCGGCGAGAAGGTCGGCCTGTCGCGCGACGGCGTCGAGGGCGAGCGCGCCGCGGGCGTCGAGGGGGGTGTGGGGGGCGGCGATCAGTCGGTCCACGGGCTTTTCTCCGGAAACGCTTGACGCGGCAAACGGGTCGTGTATACTGAAGAAATGATATATCATGATATATCAAATGTCAAGCCGAACCAGGCCCAGCGCGCGTACGCCCACATCCGGCGGAAACTCCTGCACGGCGACCTCCCCCCCGGCGCGCGGCTCGTCAACCGCGCGCTCGCGCGCGCGGCGGGGACGAGCGCCATCCCCGTCCGCGAGGCGATCTCCCGCCTCGCCAGCGAGGGGCTCGTGGACATCCTCCCCGGCGCGGGCGCCTTCGTCCGCCGGACCGACCCCCGCGAGATCGACCAGCTCTACGACCTCCGCGGGGCCCTCGAGCCTCTCGCCGCGGAGCAGGCAGCCCGGAATGCCGCCCCCGCCCACCTCGCGGCGCTCGACGCCCTCCTCCAGGCGTGGGACGTGCTGAACCGGCGGATCCCGTCGAATGGGCAGGCTTGCGCCACCCGCGCGCAGATGGACCAGTGGCTCGACCACGACGAGCGCTTCCACGCGATCGTCCTCGACGCCGCCGGCAACCCGTGGCTCACCCGCGTGGTGGCGAGCGTCCGCCTTCTCGGCCAGGCCTTCGCCGCCCAGCGGCCGGAGCCGGCGCTCCTGACCCCCGCCGTCGCCGCGCGCACCCTCAAGAACCACGCTGCCCTCGTTGAAGCGATCCGCCAGCGCGACGTCCCCGCCGCCCGCGCCTGGATGACGACCCAGCTTCGCGAAGGCCGCGAGCACGTCGTCGGCTACTTCAGGACCCGGGAGGCCCCCGTTGGCCCAGGAGCCCGATCATGAAAGCGATTCTCGCCTGCGTCGCGTGTACGGCTGCCCCCGCGCCCGTCCCCATCGATCTGGCAACCCAGGCGGACCGCCAGGTTGTCGTCGATCGCGAGGCCGGCCAGTACCTCGGTCACCCCACGACGCTCCTCCTCGAGGACGGGAGGACGATCCTCTGCGTCTATCCCAAGGGGCATGGCCGCGGCGCGATCGTCTACAAGCGCTCGACCGACGGCGGCTGCACCTGGTCCGAACGGCTCCCCACCCCCGCCAGCTGGGCCACGTCGCTGGAGGTCCCCACCCTGCACCGCGTGGTCGATGCGTCCGGCAAGCGGCGGATCCTCCTGTGGTCAGGACTTTATCCTGCCCGCCTCGCCGTCTCGGAGGACGACGGCACGACGTGGGGCGAGCTCAAGCCCGCCGGCGACTGGGGCGGCATCGTCGTCATGGGTTCCGTCTTCGACCTTCGCACCGGTCCCGGCCATTACATGGCCCTCTTTCACGACGACGGACGCTTCTTCGCGAAAGGCGGCAAGGCGACCCCCGCCATGGCGCTCTACAAGACCGTCTCGACCGACGGCGGCCTCACCTGGTCGGCGCCGGAGGCGATTCTCAAGGAGGACGCCGTTCACCTCTGCGAGCCCGGCGCCGTCCGCTCCCCCGACGGCAAGCAGATCGCCGTCCTCCTCCGCGAGAACCGCCGCGTGAAGAACTCCCAGGTCATCTTCTCTGACGACGAGGGGAAGACCTGGTCGGCCCCGCGCGAGGTTCCCGATGCCCTCACCGGCGACCGCCACACGGCCAAGTTCGCCCCCGACGGCCGCCTCTTCGTCTCCTTCCGGAAGGTCAGCCCGAAGGGCAAGTCGTCCCCCTTCGACGGCGACTGGGTCGGCTGGGTCGGGACCTACGACGACCTTGTGGCGGGGCGCCCCGGCCGGTATCTCGTCCGTCTCGGGGACAATCAACACCAATGGGACTGCGCCTATCCCGGCGTCGAGGTCCTCTCCGACGGCACATTCGTCACCACGACCTACGGCCACTGGACGAAGGGGGAGAAGCCCTACATCGTCAGCGTCCGGCTCACGCTTGCCGAGCTGGACGCGATGGCGGGGAAATAAGCCCGCATGCGAAGGGACTTCGGCGTCCTGGTCCTGGCGCTCCTGTCGTCCGCCGCGGGCTGCGGTCCTCCGGCCGCGGACCGCGCGGCGCCCGCTGCCCTCGCCTGGCGGGAGCTGCCCGCGCTGCCCGACCCGGTCGGCTTCGCGGGGCCGTTCGCGGGGGTCTCGGGCGGTGCCCTGATCGTCGCCGGCGGCGCGAACTTCCCCGGCGGCCGGCCGTGGGACGGGCACCCGAAGGTCTGGCACGACCGGGTTTATGTGCTGGACGATCCGGGCGGAGCCTGGTCCATCGCGGAGACAACGCTCCCGCGTCCCCTCGCCTACGGCATCTCGATCGCAACCGACGAGGGATTCCTCTGCCTGGGGGGCGGGGACACGGATCGGCACGTCGCGGACGTCTTCCGGGTCCGCCGGGCGAATGGAGCGGTCGGGATCGAGCCGCTTCCCCCGATGCCCGGTCCCGCGGCCTTCTTCTGCGGCGCGCGGCTCGGCGACACGGTCTACGTGGCGGGCGGTCTGGCGTCGCCCGGCGCCGCGGAGACCCTGCGCACGTTCTGGGCGCTCGACCTCCGGGGGCGACGCTGGCGGGAGCTGGAGCCGTGGCCGGGCCGGTCGCGCATGCTGGCCGTGGCGGGCGCGCAGGACGGGGCCTTCTTCCTGATGAGCGGGGCCGACCTCGTGCCGGATCCGGACGGGAAGCCCCGCCGAAAGTACCTGACGGACGCATGGCGGTACGCGCCGGCCGAGGGCTGGACGCGGATCGCCGACCTCCCCCGCCCCGCTGTCGCCGCCCCCACCCCCGCTCCCGCCCCCGGCCAGGCGCATCTCCTCGTCGTGGGCGGCGACGACGGGACGCTCGCCGGCCGCACGGACGACCTGAAAGAACGCCACCCCGGCTTCCACGCGGACGTGCTCGCCTACCACACGGTCCCCGACCCGTGGCGCGTCGTGGGGGCCTTTCCGCGGGACCCCGGCCCCGACCCGGCGGCCGATCCCGCGCGTGGCGCGTGGCCGCCCGTGACGACGGCGTGCGTTTCCTGGAGCGGGGAATGGGCGATCCCCTCGGGCGAGGCGCGGCCGGGCGTGCGGACGCCACGCACCTTCGCGCTCGCCGCGGCCCCGCGCGTCAGCGACTTCCGCCCGCTCGATACCGCCGTCCTCGTCCTCTATCTCGTCGGCGTCTTCCTCGTGGGCACGCTCTTTGCGGGGGGCGGCCGCAACACGGACGAGTTCTTCCGCGGCGGCCGCACGATCCCCTGGTGGGCGGCGGGCCTCAGCATCTACGGCACGCAGCTCTCGGCCATCACCTTCATGGCGATGCCGGCCCTCGTCTACCGGACGGACTGGGTCTACCTGCTCGGCAACGTCATGATCCTGGCGGTCGCGCCGGTCATCGTCCGCTGCTACCTTCCCTTCTTCCGCCGGCTGGACGTCACCAGCGCCTACGAGTACCTGGAGCGGCGGTTCCACCTCGCTGTCCGCCTCGTCGGCAGCCTCGCCTTCCTCCTCTTTCAGCTCGGGCGGATGGGCATCGTCCTCTTCCTCCCCTCCCTGGCGCTTTCCGTCGTCACCGGGATCGACATCTATCTCGCCATCGCCGCCATGGGCGTGCTGGCGACCGTCTACACGGTGGTCGGCGGCATCCGCGCCGTCATCTGGACGGACGTCGTCCAGGTCGTCGTGCTCCTCGGGGGGGCGCTCGCGAGCCTGGTCTGCCTCGTCCTCTGGACGGACGGCGGCGCGGCCGGCCTCGTGCGGGACGGCCTTGCCGCGGGAAAGTTCCGGATCGCCAACCTGACGTGGGACGCAGCGACGACGGCCCTCTGGGTCGTGGTCGCGGGAAAGCTCTTCGAGCAGCTGGTTCCCTATACGGCCGACCAGTCCGTCGTCCAGCGTTACCTGACCACGTCCGACGAGCGTCGGGCGGCGCGGGCGATCTGGATGAACGGGATCCTCTCGGTGCCCGGCTCCGTGGTCTTCTTCGCCATCGGCACCGCCCTCTGGTCCTTCTACCGGACGCACCCCGGCGCGCTGGCCCTGACCGGCCGCCACGACGACATCTTCCCCTGGTTCATCGTCCAGGAGCTGCCGCCGGGGATCTCGGGGCTCGTGATCGCGGCGATCTTTGCCGCCTCGATGTCGAGCCTCGACAGCAGCCTGAACTCGATGGCCACCGCGATCACGACGGACTTCTACCGGCGCTTCCGGCCGGCGGCCGGCGACGCGCAGTGCCTCCGGCTGGCCCGCGTCCTCACCCTCCTCCTCGGCGTGATGGGGACCGGCTCGGCCGCCTTCCTCGCCGCCCTGCGCAGCCCCTCGATGTGGGACGCCTACCTCCAGATCCTCGGCCTCTTCGGAAGCGGCCTGGCGGGGCTCTTCGCGGCGGGGATCTTCACACGGCGGGCGGGCGCCGCCGGTGCCCTCCTGGGCTTCTTTGCCAGCGCCGCCGTCCTCTATGCCGTCGGCACCTCCGGAACCGTCCACTTTTTCCTCTACGCGGGGATCGGGATCGCGACCTGTTTCGCCGTCGCCTGGCTGGCGGGAGTCATGGTCCCCGGCGCGCCGCGAGACCTCCGCGTGGGGGATGCGGATGGAAGTGCTGTAAACTCCCACCTGGTTTAACTGGCGGGTGATCCTGTCAACGTAGTGGGGATGGGTATGACCGATGCTGATCACGGCATGTCCGCCGTAGAGGTCAAGGTATTGGTTTCCCTGGT
>CAYUME010000025.1:0-16700 GCA_964445475.1 uncultured Planctomycetia bacterium | reverse complement strand
CGGCCGCGCGCACGGTCTCCCGGCTGAAGGCGAAGTCCGGATCGAACTTTCCGTTGACCGGCCAGGCCTTCCGGGTCCAGTCCTGGCCGCAATCCTGCCAGCCGTCGTCGATGACGTAGGCCTTCAGGGGCTTGACGCCGCGCTCGACGCAGAGCTTCTGGTGGATCCGCTTCGCGCTTTCCCGGAAGGACTCTTTCGTCACCCCGCCGCCCGTGTCGAACCAGGTGTTGTACTGGATCTGGAGCCGCAACGGTCGGACGCGGATGCGGTCGATGTACGCATAGAACGCATCGGGGGTGAACCGCGGATCGTCCGAGACGCCGACCACGGCGCGGTGGGTTCGGTAGGGCGTCCGGGCGGGGAGTTCGAGGCCGCGCAGGTAGCCGCAGTGGAGCGTCTGGCCCTTCACGACGTTGTCCGCCGCGGGGAACTCGACGCCCCAGAACGTGCCGCTGCGGCTTCCGTAGAGCGGCTGCCCCAGCCCCGGGCTCCATTTGCCCCGCGCGTGGATCGCCCGGACGGTGTAGGGCTGCTCCGCGTCCGGAAGCGCGAGCGACTCGAGGTCGAAACGCTCGATCGTCACCGGGACGGCCGGCGTGATGACCAGGTGTTTGCGCAGGTAGAAGTCCCCCGGCGCCAGCTCGTAGCGCACGTCGACCGTGAGCCGGTGCGCCTCGTCCTCCAGCCGGAACGAAAGGCCCTTGGCGCCTTCCGGCTGCTCCGGCGCGTAGGTGCTGAACCGCGAGAACCGGAAATCGGCGCTCGTCACGACCACGTCGGTGCCGGTGGTGTGGGCGCCCTGCGAGAGGCGCAGCGCGAACTCGCTGCAGGCGGTCGGCTCGGCGCGCGTGCCGGCGCGCTTGTTGACGATGGCCACCGTGCGCAACACGCCGTCCTGGACGGAGAGCTGCCGGCCGATCGAGGCGTTCTCGATCGCGTAGCGGCCCTCCGGCTGCTCCGACACGCGCACGGCGTCGTGCTCCGCGCCGGCTGCGCGAGCCGGGATCCCCGCGCCGGACGCCACGGCGGCGGCGATCCACAGGAGGGGGGCGTTCGTCATCGCATCTCCTCGCATCGACTGCGGCCGGCGTCCTTCGCCCGCTCCCACCCCCGTGGGGCGGGGAGGCTTCACCCCCGGGGGGCTCCGAACGGGTCCACGTTCCCGATCGAGAAGGGCACAAGGAACGTCCGGATCTCCTTCGCCACCCGGGCCACGAGCCGGGCCTTCTTGGGCGGCTTGCCCTCGATCGCGTAAGAGAAGGTGACCTCGTCGTTGCAGGCGGAGTAGCCCTGCGGCGACATGGGGAACTCCGCGCCGCGGCCGGTCACGAGCGACACCTTCTCCACGCGCTCCCGGGCGATCGTCAGGTGGAGGTCGAGCGTCGTCCGGTCCTCGTCGTCCGTCTCGAGCCGCTCGATCCGGGCCCCCAGCGTCCCGCCTTCGGCCCCCGCCTCCAGCGACGCGATCCCGAGGTCCACGTCCTCCGTCGCGCCCGCCACGAGGACCGTGAGCACGCCGCGGATCTCGAGGAATCCGTCGAGGGTCGCGGGGTCGACCTTGAGCGTGATGTCGAAATAGGCGGTGCCTCCGTCCTTCGTCACCTTCGGGAAATGGATCCTCCGGTCCCAGTCGCTCTCCGGGAGGAGGCTGTTGCCGTCCGCATCCGTCAGGCCTTCGAGGACCGCCTCCTCCAGCTTGACGGCCGGCCCCGGCAGGTCGCCGCAGACGGTGAGGATGACGCAGGGGCACGACTCGCTCTGGGGGGTGAGTTCGCGCTCCGGGTCGGCCTCCCGGACCACCTTGGCCGCGACGACGCGGGCGTTGGCCAGGGGCTTGGACCGCTCCGGGCCGCGCGAAAGGCCGAGGGAGGCGGCCGTCTCCTCGAACCGCGCCCGGGCCTGTTCCACCTCCTTGGCGTAGGGGAACGCGGCGTCCTCCCCGCCCTCCGAGACGACCCGCACCGGCCCCTGGCCGGGCAGCATGCCCATGAGGGCGTCGGGCCCCTGCGCCGGGCTCTTCATCACGCGGAGGACGAGGTCGTCGTCCTCCATGAACCGGTTGAGGACCTGGAGGAGGTCGTTGCCCCGGAACTGCGTCCGGGCGGTGCGGGCGTCCACCGTCTTGAGGTTCTTCGCCTCGAGGATCGGCCCGGGGAGGTGGAAGACGGCGGTGCAGTTCAGCCCGCCGAGGAATTCCTCCAGGAATCCCTTCACCTCCTGGAACTTGGCGCGTTCCTCCGCGATCTTCGCGCGGAGCGCGTCCTCGCTGGCGGTCTCCGCGTCCGGGGCCGGAGCCTCGCCGGAGCCGTTCTCGAGCACGAAGCGCCCTTTCTCGTCCCGGCGGACGGAGAAGTCGAGCATCCCGACATGCAGGCCCTGGCAGTGGAAGCGGAGCCCGTCGAGTGCCGGAAACCAGGCGGTGGCCCGGAAGCGCAGCCGTCCGTCCTCCACCCCGCACGAGAGTCCGTCCCAGGCGTCGACGCCCTTCGCCTTGGAGACTTCCCCGCTCAGGAGGTCGCCGGGATCGGTCCCCGTGTCCGGCCCGTCCCACCGGAGGACCACCTTGCCCGATCCGTCACGGTTGAGCGTGTACTCGTGATCGAGGTTGAGGTCCATGCCGCACCGTCCTTTGGAATAGGGTCCCGTCCGGGTCAGGCCGGGGCGGGATTTCGCCCCTCGGCAAAGCCTCTTTCCGCCGACGTGTCGTCGACATCCCGGGCGCAGTATAGCATCCGGTCGTGGAAAACGCAGCGTTCAGACGCGCTTCCCCCCCCGACGACCCGAGGTCCGGCGAGGCCCCTCCCCGCCCGTCCGTTGCGGGGCCCGGCTCCGGCATGCCGGAAACTGACACAAATCTTCCGCTTTTCCCCAGACTGGCCCCCCCCCGCCACCGGGGCCCGTCACCGTGGCCAGCGCCCACGCGCCGTCCGCCGACCGTCGCGCGGAATCGCGGATCCGGTAATGGGGACTCCTCCATGGGCACGTTCGAGACCGCCGGGCGCGACGCCTCCGCCACGGGTCGCTCGGAAAACACCCAGCGCAAGCTCGAGCGGATGCGCAAGGCCCTCCGCCACGAGGAGCCCGACCGCGTCCCCGTCAGCGACTTCTTCTGGGGCAGCTTCACCCGCCGCTGGCAGCGGGAGCTCGGCCTCCCCCCCGACGCCACCCCCTACTCCCACTACGATCTCGACTGGATCGTCACCGTCCCGAACATGGACCCGTGGATCCGGCCGTTCGAGACGCTCCGCGAGACGGCCGAGGAGGTCGTGGTCCGGACCGGCTTCGGCGCCACGATGCGGAAGCTCTTCGACTGCCCCATGCCCGAGATGACGGACTGGGAGGTCGACACGATCGAGACGCTCGAGGCGGTCGCGTTCGACGACCCGGCGGACCGCCGGCGCTTCCACGCGGCGGGCGACAACCAGATCGCGGGCGTCGGCGACGGCTTCCAGCGCAACTCCCCCGCCTGGCTCGATACCGTCAAATCGCTCCGCCCCGACTTCCCCGTCTACGGCAGCATGATCGAGTGCGCGGAATGCCTCACGCGGCTGGTCGGCCAGGGCAACGCCCTGCTCTGGATCGGCCTGTATCCCGACCGCATGGCGCGCGTCCTCGAGCGGATCGGGGCCTTCTACCTCGCCTGCGCGAAGGCGGAGATGGACGCGGGGGCGGGGCTGCTCGACGGCTTCGTCATCTGGGGCGACGTCGCCTACAAGGCCGGGATGTTCTTCTCGCCCGACTACTGGCGGGCGCACTTCAAGCCGTGGGTGAAGGCGATCGCCGACGAGGCCCACCGGCGCGGACTGCCCGTCATCTACCACGGCTGCGGCAACGTGAAGGCGATCTTCCCGGACTACATCGAGGCCGGGATCGACACCTACAACCCGCTCGAGGCGAAGGCCGGGATGGACGTCGTGGCGTTGCGGAAGCAGTACGGCCACCGGATCGGCTTCTGCGGCAACAGCGACATCCAGGTCTGGGAGACGGGCGACCGCGCGAAGATCCGCGCCGAGGTGTTGCGGAAGCTCAACGCCGCCCGCGGCGGCGGCTACATCTTCCAGTCGGATCATTCCGTTTCGGGCAGCGTCAGCGGGGAGACCTACGATTATATCGTGAAGCTCGTCCGCGAGTTCGGTCGGTACCCGCTGAAGCTGGGGGAATTCGACGAGGTTGCGGCCGCGCATTCCGGGGGCAATGTTACTTAAAGTAACACGTGCCGGGGGGATTCTCCCCGGCCGGTTTGTGTCTCAACTCCATGCGTATGGACGACTTGCGCTGGATCTTCGCGAATGGCACGGCATTTGCTTATACACCGGATGCTGTCGCTCTCTCCTCCGGCGGAGTGGGTAAGGGCTGCGTCTGGGGAGCGGGGCACGGTCAAACACCGGCCGGTCAGGGACGTGGGGCGCTCCCGGCGCCGAAGGCGCGCCGCGGGGACAAGGGAGAAGGTGTATCCTCTGCCCTCCTTGGCCTCCTGAGCCCCACCCCCGTCGGGGGCGGGGTGTCGAATGAATGCGGAATGGAGATTTGAGAGTTGAGGATTGAGAATGCGATCGCATGCTTCCTTGTTAATATGCCGGCGGCTGGAAATGACGTCAGGAGCCCGCGCAATGAAGCGACAGATCCCATCGGTCGCATGGGGCCTGCTGCTCGCCTCGCTCATGGCGACGACCGCCGTCCCGGCGGCCGAAAAAGCGGCACCGAAGGCGCCCGCCGCGGAGAAATCGGTCGGGGCGCTGCAGGACGAGTTCCTGAAGCTCAAGTTCGGCCTGTTCCTCCATTACAACATGGCGACCTACAAGGGCGTTCAGTGGGTGGCCGGCTACCCCAGCCCCGCCGACTTCAATCCCGGCGGCCCGGTCGACACCGACGCCTGGGCGGACGCGGCGAAATCCGCCGGCATGACGTACGGCGTCCTGACGGCGAAACACGTCGCCGGATTCTGCCTCTGGGACAGCCAGCTCACGACCTATGACGTGATGCACCCCGACTGTCCGTACAAGCGGGATCTCGTGGCGCAGTTCGTCAAGTCGTTCACAAGCCGGGGCTTGAAGGCGGGGCTGTACTACTGCTGGCGCCACCCGGGATTCGACAAGGGCCAGAACAACGGCAAGTTCAAGGTCCTGCCGCCGGAGTGCGACCCGGCGACCCACACCCTGGAGGAGCAGGTCGCGTTCCAGAAGAAGCAGGTCGCCGAGCTGGTCGAGAAATACCCGGATGTCTTCTACCTCTGGAACGACGGGCTCGACGACGCGATCATGCCGGCGCCCGACGCGCGGGCCTTCGTCCGCGGGCTGCGTCCCGGTCTCCTGGCCAGCTCGAACTGGTGGGACTGGGGCAAGAAGGGGACGCCGTACGTGGACATCGCCGTCAAGGAGATGCGACACTTCCCGGAGGGGAACGCGGCGCCGGGCGAGACCTGCTGGTGCCTCGAGCAGAGTTGGTTCTGGAGCGAGGGGACCCGCACCAAGACGGCCGAGCAGGTCCTGGGGCTCATGGCCACGGTGCACAGCCGGAACTCGAATTTTCTGCTCAACGCCGGGCCGGATCGAAGGGGTAACCTCGCGAAAGCGAGCATCAGGACGCTGGCGGAAGTCGGGCGGACCGTGCGTGCGGATTCCGGCCGTTCCAACTGAAGCGAGGTCGGGCCATGATCCCGGTTGCGGCCAATCCCCTGCTCGGCGTCGGCCTCCACGCGGTCGGCGGCTTTTTCGCCGCCACCTGCTACACCCCCCAGAAGGGCGTGAAGGCCTGGTCGTGGCAGACCTACTGGTTGACGCAGGCCTCCTTCTGCTGGTTCCTCCTGCCGATTGCCGGCGCGGCGCTGACCATCCCGGAGCTCGGGACGGTGCTCCGGGAGGCGCCCCGCGAGGCGATGCGGAACTCCTTTCTCCTCGGCGCCGCCTACGGCATCGGCGGCACCGCCTTCGGTCTCGCGATCCGCCACATCGGCTTCTCCCTCACCTACGCCATCGCCGTCGGCCTCTCCAGCGTTCTCGGCACCCTCGTCCCCCCGATTGTCAAGGGGACCCTCGGCGCCATCCTCGCGAAGCACGGCGCGGGCTGGGTGGTCGCGGGCGTCGCGGTGGGGGCGGCCGGGATCGCGGCGTGCGGGCTGGCGGGACGGCTCAAAGAGCTGGATCTGCGGGCCCACCAAGGCGGGCCGGCGTCGTTCAATCTGACGAAGGGCCTGCTCCTCTCCGTCCTGGCGGGCTTCCTCTCCGCCGTCTACGGCTTCTCGCTCGATGCCGGCCAGCCGATCGCCGACGTCGCGCGCGCGCACGGCGCGGGGGTCTTCGAGGGGAACGTCATCTACATCTTCTCCAACACCGGCGCCTTCCTGACGACGGCGGTCTACTGCATCCGGCTGGCGCGCCGCGATCGCTCGTTCGGGGAGTTCGGCGGGAAGGCGGCCGGTGGGGAGCCCGACGGCGCGCCGCTCCTTCGCAACTACCTCCTCTCGGCAACCACCGGCCTCTTCTGGTACGGCCAGTTCTTCTTCTATAATCTCGGCCACGTCCGGATGGGGACCTTCAAGTTCTCCAGCTGGGCGATCCACATGATCCTGCTGGTGCTCCTGAGCAGCCTCGTGGGGGTCGCCTTCCGCGAGTGGCGGGGATGCCGGCCGCGGACGCGCGCCGCCATCACGGTCGCCCTCCTCGTGCTCGTCGCGGCGGTGCTGCTGCTGACCTACGGCAACCACCTGGGCGAAGCGGGAGCGAAGGGGAGTTGAACCGCCAAGGTGCCAAGCGAAGGGACAGAGCCGCCCGTCGGTCGTCCCGGGCGTCTTGGCGGCGTGTTTCAGGTGCAGTCGGAGAGCCTTCCCCATGACCCGCCACGCCTCCGTCGTCGTCCTCAAGCCCGACAAGATCGACGCGTACGTCCGCCTTCACAAGGCTGTCTGGCCGGACGTGCTCAGGATGATCGCGGCCGCCCACATTCGGAACTACTCGATCTACCTGCGGAAGCTCCCGGACGGGCGGCACTACCTCTTCAGCTACTTCGAGTACCACGGCGCGGACTTCGACGCCGACATGGCGCGGATCGCGGCAGATCCCGCCACGCAGAAGTGGTGGGCGGTCTGCAAGCCGTGCCACGACCCGCTCCCCGACCGCGCCGCGGGGGAGTGGTGGGCGGGGATGGAGGAGGTGTTTCACGCCGATTAGAGACACGGCCGAATACGAGTACGATGACGGGCACGAGTCGGGGAGAAAAACGATGAACGCCGCACGGATCGCGTGGATGGCCGCGCTCGCGGGGCTGGTGCCGTCCGGCTTGATGTGGGCCGAGGCGTCCCCCGCCGCGGACGCGATGCGTCTCGAGGACCACCACGTCGTCTGGGACTCCCCCAGCGCCGACGCGCGCGGCTCGATGCCGCTCGGCAATGGCGACATCGCGCTCAACGCGTGGGTGGAGGCGGACGGCGACCTCCAGTTCTACATCGCCAAGACCGACGCGTGGGGGGACAACAACCGGCTCCTCAAGGTCGGCCGCGTCCGCGTGGCGCTGGCGCCCAACCCCTTCGCGAAAGGTGGCGCCTTCCGCCAGGAGTTGCGCCTCCGAGGCGGGGAGATGGTCGTCGCCGCCGGCGATGTCGTCGTCCGCGTCTGGGTCGACGCCAACCGCCCCGTGATCCACGTCGCGGTCGAGTCGAAGCAGCCGCTCGCCGCGACGGCCTCGTTCGAGCTCTGGCGGACCGCGCCGGAGCCCCTGCGAAGCCTCGAGTGCAGCGACATCTACAACGCCCATCCCAAGCCGCCGCCCACCGTCGTGGAGCCCGACACGGTTCTCAAGGACCTCCCCGACGGCATCGGCTGGTACCACCGCAACGTCAAGTCGGTCGGCCCCGAGCTGACCATGAAGTTCCAGGACCTGGCGGAGGCGCCGTGGAAGGACCCGCTCCTCCACCGCGCCTTCGGCGCGCTGGTCCGGGCGGAGGGCGGAAAGCGTGTCGACGACCAGCACCTGGAAAGCCCGAAGGGAAGCCGCCACCGCTTCAGCGTCTACGTCCTCACGAAGCAGCCCGCGACGGAGGCGGAGTGGCTCGCCGCCGTGCGGGACGCCGCGAAGCAGGCCGAGGCGGTCGACTTCGACGCGCGCCGGAAGGCGCACCTTGCCTGGTGGGAGGCCTTCTGGAACCGCAGCCACCTCTACATCCGAGACCGCGGGGCGGGCGCGCGCGAGGCGGGCGCCCCCGTCAACGCCCTCCCCGTCAAGATCGGCGTCGACCAGGGCGGCGGCAGCCGCTTCCAGGGCGAGATCGCCCGCGCCTCGCTTCTCCGCGCGGCGCTTTCCGACGACGCCGTCCGCGCCCTCGCCGGCGACGACCGGAAGGCTCTCGCCGGGAAGGACGTCGCCGTCAGCCGGGCGACCCCCGCGGCCGGCGACACCCTCGACGCGAAGCCCGGCGACTTTGCCGGCGCCGTCTCGCTCGAGGCGTGGGTGCGCCCCGGCGAGAAGGACGGAGGCGGGCGGATCCTCGACAAGATCTCGGTGGGCGGGTCGGACGGCTTCCTGCTCGACACTTGGCCGGGCCACAGCCTGCGGCTCATCGCGGGCCAGTCGATCCAGACCGCGAAGGGCGTTCTCAAGCCCGGCGTGTGGCACCACGTCGCCGCCGTCCTCGAGGGCGGCGCGGGCCGCCTCTACCTCGACGGGAAGCGGCTCGCCGGCGACGCGGCGTCCGCCACCCCGCCGGGCCACGACGTCGCGCGCGGCTACACCCTCCAGCGCTTCGTCACCGCCTGCGCCGGTCGCGGCGCCTACCCGATCAAGTTCAACGGCACCCTCTTCGTCATGCCCTGGCCGGGCAAACAGGGGGACGGCGACTACCGGCGCTGGGGCCCCGGCTACTGGTGGCAGAACACGCGCCTTCCCTATATCAGCTCGTGCGCCGCGGGCGACTACGATCTCCTGGATCCGCTTTTCACCATGTATGGCGGCGAGGTGCTGGAGGTCTCGAAATACCGCACGAAGCGCTACTTCGGCTTCGAGGGCGCCTACTACCCCGAGTGCATCTACCCCTGGGGCGCCGTCTTCATGCAGTCCTACGGGTGGGGGAAACCCGCCGCCGAGCGCGAGGACAAGCTGCAGGACGCCGGCTGGCACAAGTGGGAGTGGGTCTGCGGCCCCGAGCTCGTCTTCATGATGCAGGATCGCTACGACCACACGCTCGACGATCGCTTCCTCGCCGAGCGGCTCCTCCCGACCGCCCGCGCGGTGCTGGCCTTCTTCGACGGCTACTACAAGACGAACGACCAGGGCCGGCTCGTGATGCACCCGTCGCAGGCGGTCGAGACCTGGTGGAAATGCACCAACCCGATGCCGGAGCTGGCGGGGCTGCACGCCGTCACCGCCCGCCTCCTGGCCCTGCCCGAGGGGAAGCTGCCCGCGAAGGACCGGGCGTACCTTGAGGCGTACCGGAAGAAGCTCCCGGACCTCCCCACGCGCGAGCAGGACGGCGTCCGGATGTGGGCGCCGGCGGAGGTGTTCGAGAACAAGCGCAACTCCGAGAATCCGGAGCTCTACGTCGTCTTCCCCTTCCGGCTCTGCGCCTTCGAGAAGCCCAATGCCGACCTGGGCGTCCAGGCCCTCCAGCACCGCTGGGACCGGGGGAGCTCCGGCTGGCGGCAGGACGACATTTTCATGGCGTACCTCGGTCTGGCGAAGGACGCGAAGGCGAACGTCGTCGGCCGCGCCCGGAAGAAGGACGCGGCCTGCCGCTTCCCCGCCTTCTGGGGGCCGAACTACGACTGGACACCGGACCAGGACCATGGCGGCGTCCTGATGAAGGCGGTCCAGGCGATGCTGATGCAGACCGAAGGGGAAAAGATCTTCCTGCTGCCGGCGTGGCCGAAGGAGTGGGACGCCGATTTCAAGCTGCACGCGCCGTACCGGACGGTCGTGGAGGGGACGGTGCGCGACGGCAAGGTCGCGTCGCTCACGGTCACGCCGGAGGCGCGGCGGAAGGACGTGACGGTGCGGGAGGCGCAGTGATGCGCGCCCCGGGACGCGCCGGGGACTCCGCGACGGCCGCCTTCACTTCGCCGGGTTCGGCTTCACCGGGACCGTCACGTCGGCCTCCGGCACCGGCTCGACAGGGACCGGTTGCCCCTGGAGGTGCCTGTCGAAGAACGACTGGATCAGCCCGTTGATCGCCGGCTTGTTGAAGCCCGGCCCGCCGTGCCCGCCGCCGGGGATCGTCTGGAGCAGCGCCTTCGCCTCCAGGGCCGCGGCCAGCGCCTCGCTCTGGGCGAACGGCACCAGCGCGTCCCGCGTCCCGTGCACGATCAGGAACGGCGGATTGTCGCTGCTGACATAATGCACGGGGCTGACCGCGTCGGTCTTCTCCCGGTCCTCGCCCAGCTTCGCCCCGATCAAGCTGGAGTAGGGGTCGGACGGCGTGTTGAACGCGAAGATGTTCCTGACGTTCGGGTCGTCCGCGGCATGCCGCATGACCGCGGTGAAGTCCGCCGGCCCGAAGAAGTCGCACACCGCCTGCACCCGGTCGGACTGCTCCTCGTGGCCGCCGACGGGGGGAAAGGCCTTCTTCCCGCCGGACGTCCCCAGCAGCGCTGCCAGGTGCCCGCCCGCCGACGCGCCCCACGCCCCGATCCGGGCCGGGTCGATGCGGTATCGGGGGGCGTTCGCCCGCAGCCAGCGGATCGCGGCTTGGCAGGCCTGGATCTGGGCGGGGAAAAGCGCCTTCTGGCTGAAGTCGCTGCGGGATCAGTGCTTCTTCAGCAGGTCGAGCAGCTGCCGGTCGAGCTTGTGGCCCTGCCAGTCCTCGTACGCGACGTCCGCGCGCCCGGAGTCGAGGATGCCGAACGCCCCCCGGAACTCCCAGAGCGAGTAGCCGATGCCGTACGACGTGATGATCTCCAGCATGTCCGTGAACCAGGCCAGGAAGACCTTGTGGGGCGTCCGGCTGAAGCAGCCGCACTCGCCGCAGTGGACGCCGACGCCCTGCCGGACCAGCTCGCCCCACGGCGCGTACTTCTTCTCCATCTCCGGGCGGCCGTTCTTGTGCGAGCCGTCCTTGTTGAGCTCCGGCCACGCCGGAGCGGGGAATCGGCCGTCCTTGTCCACCCACGAGGCGCGGTAGTGGCTGATGGTGGCCGGCCAGTACGTGTGGACGCTCTGCGCGACCGGGTCGGCGGCCATCTCCTTCACGACGTCGCCCCCCGCCCCATAGCCGTCGACGAGGATGACGCGGTCGGGGCTGTGCTTCCGGATGGCCTCCACGCCGCGCATCATCACCCGCCGGTAGTCCTCGCCGGTCATGTAGCCCGGCTTCTTCCCGGGCGCCTCGTTGACGAGGTTGAAGCTGAGGTCCTTCGCGGGGACGCCCTTGTAACGCTTCGCGAAGAGGTCCCAGTGGAAGGCGAAGGCGTCCTCGGCGCGCGGGTCGGACCAGAGGACGTACGGCTCCCGTGCGGGATTGTTGATGCAGTAGCCGGGCGCGCGGTGGAAGTTGAGGTTGCAGTGCAGTCCGTATTTCCGGCAGAGATCGACCGTGCGGTCGATCTTCTCCATCATCGACGCCTTGATCCGGCAGATGTCGTCGGGCTTGAGCGTCTTCGTCTGCGGCCAGTCGCTGTCGACCCAGAGCCAGTAGTCCATCGGGAGGCGGACGAAGTCGAAGCCCCAGTCGCGGATCCAGCGGAGGTCGTCCTCGCGGACGTTTCCCTGGCCGCGCTCGCCCTTGTCGAGGGCCTGGAAGAAGTCGAGCAGGTTGAAGCCGCGCCAGCGCGGCAGGGCGTTCCGGGGGGGGGCCTCGGCGGCCTTCGTCCGCCCTGGGGCCAGGGCCGACCCGGCCGCCCCCGCGGCCGCGGAGGCCACGAATTCCCGCCGCGACAGGTCAACCATGCGCGATCCCCCGACCGGTGTTCGTCTTCCGCGAATGGACGCGCCGCGAAACAGTGTAGGGGGCGCGGACGGGACAGGCAAGGGAAAGGGGGCCGTGTCCGCGGAGCGCCCGTCGCCGGATGTCGGCCCCCCCGTGACGCGTGCGGAATGCTGCGATTTTCCGGGGCGTTTGCTATACTCCACGCCCCCCCATCCAGGAGGCTCGTCGTGTCCCGGTTCCTGCTGACCGTCCTCTCGCTGATCCTGGCCGGCGGCCTCGTTCGCGCGGCCGATCCGGCCCTGCGGCTGGCCTACGTGAAGAATGAAGCCAAGGCCGACAACGTGTACGTGGCCGCCGACGACGGCACGGGCGTTCGGCAGATCACCCGCTACCAGAACGACGGGAACCAGCGTTGCGCCGTCGACCAGCTCGCCTGGAGCCCGGACGGCAATCGGCTGGCCTTCCTTTTCGCCGCCGTGATCGACAAGGTGCTCGTGGTGGCCGACGTCGCGGCCGGCAAAACAACGGACGCGGTGAAATCCGGATTTGATAGCCGCGTCTCCGCCGTGACCTGGGTGCCGGGCGGCCGGCAGTTGCTGTACCTGGCCGGCGGCCTGTTCAAGCGGGACCTGCACCTGGCGGCGCCGGACGGTTCCGGCGCCAGGCCGCTGACGAAGATGGAGGCGCCGTTCCAGCCGGTCCTGGCCTGGGCGCCGAACGGCAAGAGCCTGGCGGTGCTGATCAAGACCGCCACCACCGAGGCCGAAGGCGTGACGCACTACGGTCCGGCCGACGTGCACCTCGTCGACCCGGTCACCGGCAAGTCCCGCGTGGTGGCGCAGAGCCCCGGCGATGACGCCGCGGTGGCGTGGGCTCCCGACGGACGGCAGTTGGTCGTCGAGCATGTGCCCGTCGCGATGCGGGAGGGCAACGTGACCCAGATGGCGCCGCCGGAATTGCGTCTGGTCACCCTGGCGGAGGGCAGGACCGTGACGCTCAGTCCCGCCAAGGCCTATGAGCAGGAACCGGCCTGGGCGCCGGACGGTTCGCAGATCGCCTTCTCGTCCGTCCGCGGCGGCGGCTCCCGCAGCATCTACATCATGGCGCCGGACGGTGAGGGCGCAAAGCAGCTGACCGAGGGCAACTGGGGCAAAGAGGACCGTCATCCGGCCTGGGCGCCAACCGGCAAGAAGCTCGCGTTCCTGCGGAAGGAAGACGGTATCGCATATCCCCGACTGATCGTCATGGACCCCGACGGCCGGAACCCGGTGACCGTCGCTGAGGGCGTCAAGGCCTTCGCCTGGGCCCCGCATCCTTGATGCCGGCGACGGATGGATCGTCCATGAGCGGAGTCTGGTCCTGGGTCGCGGCGGGGCTGGTCTCCGCGCTCTTCATTTCCGCACGCCTCCTCTATATCAAGCGGTTCTGCGCCCGGATCCCGTCCGACGCCCTCGTCTTCTCCACCCGGCTGATCGGGGCGGTGCTGCTCGCCCCCTTCCTCTGGCTGAGTCCCCCGACGATTTCCGCGCCGGGCCCCTTCATGCTGACCCTCTCGATGACCGTGGTGCTCACCGCCCTGGCCACCGTCGTGCTGGTCCGGGTCATCCAGCGGGACGCGATCTCGCGGTCCGTGCCGTACCTGACCCTGACCCCGCTCTTCATGCTGCCCTGGACCGCCCTGCTGCTGGAGGAGCTCCCCTCGGGTCTCGCGCTCGCCGGTCTCCTGCTGGCCTGCTCCGGGGCCTACGTCCTGAACCGGGAGCCGGAGCCGGACGGTGCGGAGGCCTCCCGGCCCCGCCTGTTGTTGAGCCGCGGCGCCTGGCTCATGATCCTGTCCGCGGCCCTGCGGGGGGTCACCTCCACCCTGGACACGATCGCCATCCGGGCCTCATCGGCGTTCACCTACACCTTCGTCTGGACCGCGTCGTCGGCCGTCTTCATGGCCCTCGCCGTCACCCGGCACGGCTGGCGGGAGCTGCGCGCGGCCGTCCTGAACCGGCACGCCGCGGTCCAGTCGGCCCTCTGGTGCCTGGCGTTCTTCGCCCAGATGGCCGGCGTCCAGCTGGCCGCCGAGGTTCCCAGCGGAGTGACGTTCGTCAAGATGCTGACGCTGATGAACGTTCTGCTGACGGTGGGCGTCGGGGGCCGGGTCTTCCGGGAAGGCCGGCTGATCCGGAGCCTTGTGGCCGCGCTGCTCATGACCGCCGGGGCGGTCGTGGTGGTGCTGACGGCGGGTCCGGGTTGATCAGCAGAAATCCGTCTGTGCAGCCGGGAGTGGGGGGGAGACCGGGGCCTCCATTCCACCCCGATTTATCTCTTCCCCCCTTCTTCCTCTATCCTATAATCGTGTCACGAAACCCCCGACAGGCACGAAGGTTACACTAAGGGGATTGCAGCCTGATAGGAATAGTGAAGTCGATGGGCGGACGGCGGCATCCATGTCCAAAGGCCTGCAGATCGGGCAGGCCATGGAATAACCGCCCCTGTTGACACCTGTCGTCAGCGTCCGACTGCCGAGGAGGCTCCATGCCGAACCGTTGCCTGTGGGTCGTCGTCCTGGCCGTTCTCGCGGGATTCGTGTCGTTCCAGGCCCGGGCGGCCGAGGCCGCAAAGGAGGCCGCCGCGCCGGCGGCCGGTGAGGCGGCGAAGGCCGTCGAGCCCGCGGGGACCGACGTCCCCCCGGACCCGTCGAAGGCGGCTCCGAAGGCCTCCGACGAGGAGGTGACCTACTTCGAGGAGATGACCAGGAAGATCCAGCAGGGCGGCTGGATCGTCTACGTGCTGATGGCGCTCTCCGTGGTCGGCATCGGTTTCGCCCTCGAGCGCGCCTCCAACCTGCGCCGCAAGACCGTCGTCCCGGACGGCCTCGCCGACCGGTCGCACGCGCTCTGGGAGCATAGCTACATCCCTGGGCTGGCGGTCCACTGCGAGAAGGACGGCAGCGCCCTGGCGCGCATCGTCCTCGCCGTGGCCGACCACCGCGACTGCGCGGTCTCCGACGTCCAGACGCTGGCCGGAGACCTGGGGTCGCGCGAGATGCGGTTGCACCTGCAGCGGGCCTACCCGCTGGCCATCATCGCCACGCTCTCCCCGCTGCTCGGCCTGCTGGGGACCGTGATCGGCATGATCGGGGCCTTCGACACCGTGGCGGCCGTCGGCGAGATGGGGGACGCCAGCATCCTGGCCAACGACATCGCCAAGGCCCTGATCACGACGGCCGCCGGCCTGCTGGTCGGCATCCCGGCGCTCGGCCTCTACCACCTCTTCAAGTCCCGCACGTCGTCGCTGGCCGTGCAGCTGGAGGAGGAGACCAGCGAGATCATCAACGCCTGGCTGCTCAAGCCCGCGCGCGAGGGCGCGGCTGCGGCTCCCGCGCCCGCGGGGCCGGCCGGGAAGGGGGCGCCCGATGCGCATTGACCTGCAGGACGACGAGGCCGTCGAGGTGCAGATGGCGCCGCTGATCGACTGTGTCTTCCTGCTGATCATCTTCTTCCTCGTCTCGACGGTGATGAAGAAGCTGGAGCGGGAGCTGCCGGTCGACCTCCCGCGCCCGGCCACGCGGATCTCGCGCGAGGTGAAGAAGGACGCCGAGATGCTGATCATCGGCATCGACCGCCAGGGGGCGTTCCACCTGGGCGCGACCCCCGTCAGCCTGGAGCTGCTGCACGCCACGCTGCGGGAGACGGCGGCGCAGAACCCGCTGAAGCGCGTGCGCATCGACGGCGACCGCTACGCGCCGTTCGAGAGCGCGATCCACATCCTGGAGCTGTGCCAACTCGAGGGCCTGAAGAATGTCGGCATCCACACCGCCCGGGACGAGCGGCCCGCAAAATAGGGGGGCGTCGGCGCTGCCCCGCACCGCGCTCTCGCGGCGCCCCCGCCGGCGCGCCCTGCCGGCCTGGTGGTTCTTCTCCGTCCTCCTGCACGCCCTCTTCTTCGCCTCCCTGCTCCTGGTCACCCCCGCCGGCCGGGACCTGCTGGACCGGATCCGCGACCGGTCCGCCATCCCCGACGTGAACAGCGACCGGCTGGAGGAGATCTCCGAGCACCTCCGGGAGCTCAACGCGCTCGAGCTCCAGGCGCGCCTGGCGGAGCTGCAGGAGATCCAGCGCGAGCTCGAGACGATCCGCGACGAGACCTTCCAGGAGTTCGACCAGTTCGCCGCGACCCAGGTCGAGAGCGCCCCGGCGGCCGTCGCCCAGGCGCAGGCCGAGGCGCAGAAGGCCCAGCGGGAGGCCTCCGCCGGGCAGGGCCAGGCCCGCCAGGCGCAGGACCAGGCGGCCGACGCCGCCCGGCGCGCCGCGTCCTCCGTCGGCGACGCGTCGGCGCAGGCCCAGCAGCAGGCCCGGGAGGCGCAGCAGCGGGGCCGCGAGGCGCAGGAGCGCGCCCAGCAGTCCCAGAGCGCGGCCGAGGGCGCGATGGAGCGCGCCGCCCGCGCCATGGGGTGGGTCGGCGCCGCCGCCCCGCAGGAGGCCCAGCAGAAGGCCCTCCAGGAGCAGGACGCCGCCAAGAGCGCCCAGGCCGCGGCCGGCCAGGCGCAGGGGAAGACGCAGGAGACCGAGCAGGAGACGACCCGGTCCCGGGAGCGGCTCGCGTCGGAGACGCAGCGGGTCGAGGAGCGGACCCGGAAGGCCGCCGAGGAGGCGGGCCGGCGCGACGAGGCCCGGAAGCGGGCCGAACAAGCGAGTCGCGAGGCCGCGGCCGCCCGGGCGCAGTCCGCCGAGCGCCAGGAGCCGCTGAAGCGAGCGACCGAGCAGGTCGCCGCGGCCCGGGCGGAGGTCGAGAAGCAGCCCCGGAACTCCGACGCGCGGCGGGAGGCGGAGGCCCGGGCGCAGGCCGCCGAAGCGCAGCG
>CAYUME010000024.1:0-16793 GCA_964445475.1 uncultured Planctomycetia bacterium | reverse complement strand
CGGGTCGCCGGCGGGCGCGCGACGTCGCGCGTCGGCCAGCGTCGCCCCGTCGCGGATCCAGGTCTCCGGCGGCGGGGCCGCGCAGGTCCAGGGGGTCGCCGCGAGGCAGTGCCGGCCGGTCGCGAACAGGGCCGGGGCACGGAGGCCGACGTGGTGGGATCGCATGCCGGTTCTCCTCCGGGGGGCGGTGCCGAATGCGCGTTGCATCCTATCACGCCTGTATCCGGTCGAAAAGGGCGCCGTCCCCGCGCCCCGTGGAACCGCGGCGGGCCGGCGTCGTGGGAGGATCGTCGGCGCGACGCGTCCCCGCGGGAGCCGGCCGGACCGCGCGCGAGGTTTGATTGACCGCCGGAGAAACCGTCCACTATAATGTGCCGTCCTGCAGCCGTCCCGGCTGCCGGGTGGGCGTGTCCCTTTCGAGGAGAAAGCCATGCGGCGCGCAGTCCTGCTCGTGGGCGTGGTGGCGGCGGTGCTGGCGATGTTCGGGGCGGCCCTCCCTGCCGGCGCAGAGGACGCGAAGATCAAGACCCTCCTGATCACCGGGGACGACGTCAAGCCGCACCCGTGGAAGGAGACCTCGGCGGCCTCGAAGGAGATCCTGGCGGCCAGCGGGAAGTTCGACGTCACCGTCGTCGAGGACCTCGAGATCCTCGGCAAGAAGGACGAGCTCCAGAAGTTCGACCTGATCGTCTACATGCGCTACAACACGAAGAAGGAGGCGGGCGAGCCGTCCGCCGAGGGGAAGGCCAACCTGCTCGACTTCGTCAAGGGCGGCAAGGGCTTCACCGTCTGCCACCTCTCCAGCGCCTCCTTCAACAAATGGGAGGAGTGGAACAAGATGTGCGGACGGTACTGGGTCATGGGCAAGTCCGGCCACGGCCCCCGCGGCGTCTTCAAGTCGAAGATCGCCGACAAGGATCACTGCATCACGAAGGGCGCGGAGGAGTTCGAGATCGACGACGAGCTCTACGCCAAGCTCTGCGGCGAGGAAAAGATCCACGTCCTCGTCGAGGCCGACTCCGACTGGAGCAAGAAGACGGAGCCCCTGATGTTCACGCTGCCGTACGGCCAGGGGCGGGTCTTCCACGACGCCTACGGGCACGACGGAAAGGCCGTCAACACCCCCGGCCACGCGAAGCTCTTCGCCCGCGGCTGCGAGTGGGCGGCGAAGGGGAAGATCGAGTAGGGCGGCGACAGGCGGACGAGAGCGAACGAGAACGCCATCCGGGCCGGGCCCGGATGGCGTTTTTCTTTGAGGGCCGATTTGCGATAATCGGCTGAACTTTCCGGGGGCTCGCGCGACTAATCCGGCGAACCCCTTAATGCAGGAGGCTCCCATGAAGACGCCCGCGTCCGCCGCCCTCGCGGCCCTGCTTCTCGCCGCCGCCCCCGCCCTGCGTGCCGAAGAGCCCGCCCCGCCCCCCCCCGCCCCGAAGGACGGCCCCTCCGCCCAGGAGGAGGCCCTCCGGGATCTTCAGGAGCGCATCCGGAAACTCGACGCCATCATGAAGTTCAAGGCCGAAGAGCCCGCCCCGGCCCCCGCAGCCCCGAAGGACGGCCCTTCCGCCCAGGAGAAGGCCCTCCGGGATCTTCAGGAGCGCATCCGGGCGCAGGGCGCATCTCCCGCCATGGAAGACGCCATCCGGAAGCTCGACGCCATCGTGAAGTTCCGGGAGCGCCTGAAGGCCCACCACGAGCAGGACGAGGGGAAGCCGCAGGCCAAGCTGACGCTGGACGGCAGGGCCATCCTCCAGGTGTCCGGCAACATGCTCGAGACCGTGTTCGAGGGGGAGGGGGCCGAGCGTGTGATGATCGTGAAACTGGACGGGAAGGAGATCTCCCGCGTCCCGCTCCCCCAGCTGGACATCGACCCCTCCGCCCTTCCGCCCCTCGCCTTCCCGGACATCGACGGCGTCTCGACGAAGGTCGAGAGCCAGTCGGTCAACGGCGTCTCCACCGCCCGCGTCTGGGTCAACGGGAAGCTCGTCTACCAGGGGCTCGGCGGCGGCAACGTGTCGGCGACCTCGAACAGCTCGGACGGCCGGACGTTCGTGGAGGTGAAGATCGACGGCCGCGTCGTCTACCGGGCCGGCGAAGGGAAGGGCGCGGAACCCCGAAAGAGCGGCAAGAAGGCCGAATGACCCCGCACGCCGCCGGCGGCACGATCGCCGGGGACACCCGCGACGACCTCGCGCGGCTGGTGGATGCGCACTACGCGCGCGTCCACCGGCTCGCGCGCGTCATGAGCGGCAACGACGCCGACGCCCTCGACCTGGCGCAGGAGACGTTCCTGGCCGCGACGAAGGGGCTCGCCGGGTTCCGCGGGGAGGCGTCGCCCGCGACCTGGCTGGTGGCGATCCTCCGCCGGCAGTTCGTGACCGCGCTCCGGCGGAAGCGGGTGCGGGAGGCCGCGCCCCGGGAGGAGGAGGCCCTGACGATGCCCGAGGAGATCCCCGGACCGGCGCCCGACTTCGGCCCCGCCCTCGCGCGGCTCTCGGAGCCCGTGCGCACCGCGCTCGTCCTCTTCTACTACGAGAACATGGATTACGCCGCGATCGCCCGCGCGCTCGATTGCCCCGTCGGTACCGTGCGCTCCCGCCTGCACGAGGGACGCGCGCAGCTCCGGCGGATGCTCGGGACGGCCGGGGTCGGCGGGTGAAAGGGAGGCCCGGGGGGGCCGTCGGGGCCGCCCCTCGCCGGTTATCATCGGGCGGAGGAACGTTCCATGACCTGCCACGACGTCCGCGACGACCTCGAGGCCTTCGTCGACGGCGCGCTCGACGCCGTCCGGGCCGTCGCGGTGCAGGCCCACCTCGACGCCTGCCCGGACTGCCGCCGCGAGGCGGAGGAGGCGCGGGCCTGCTCCGCCTCGCTCGGCGACGGCATCCGCCGGCACCTGGACGCCATCCGTCCGCCCCCCGGCGCGAAGCAGGCGCTCCTCGCCCGCCTCGATGCCGACGCCCGCCCGGCTCCTGCCGTCCGCCTCCGCCTCCTCGGCTTGGCCGCCGCGGCCTCGGTCCTCGTCGGCCTGGGCGCCGGGCTGGTCTGGCGCGCCACGCACCCGGACGGTGCGGCGCCGGCCGACGCCGGAGACGCCGCGCTCGCGGCGCGCTACGCCGAGCTTGCGGCCGTGCGGGACTGGCAGGACGGCCTGGCCCGCGCGGTCGAGCGGAACCCGGCCGACCGGCCGCTGGGGCTAGTCGCCTGTGCCTACCTGCCCCCGGAGCGGGGCCGCGACGTGCTCCGGCGCTGCCTCGACGTGGAGCCCGACGAGGAGGCCCTGCGCGCCGCCTGGACGGCGGAACCGGTCCCCGTGGTCCGGCTCGAGCGCGCGACGACCGGTCCGAAGCGGTCCACCCGGCTCCGCTTCGTCCAGTTCAGCGACGGGCGCGTGCACGTCGAGCACACGGAGCGCGCGAACGGCGACGAGACCGTGACGACGCTGGACGCCGCCAGCTGGGAGATCCTGGCCGCGCAGAACCCGGCGCTCTGCCGGTCGCTGGAGATCGTCGACGCGTCGGGGCACCTGATCGTCGGGCTGCCGATCCCGGCGGAGCCGCAGCTGCGGCGCGAGGTGGCTGGGACGATCGCGCGGGGGACGCCCCCGCGGGGCCTGGCGCGCCAGCTCCTCGCCCTCCGGCTCGCCCCACGGGTGACGAGCGCGGAGGAGCTGATGAGCGAGCTGCAGGCGGTCGTTGCGGCGGCCCCGGAGGCGGCCACCGGAGTCGCCGGGCCTCCGGCGTCAGGACGCCTCGCGGACGCCGTCCGTCGCCTGGAGCGCGAGACCGGCGCGGACCGGATCCCGCCGGCCGAACTGGCGGACGCCATGGCGTGCTTCCGGAAGCTGGAAGGGCTGTAGCGGCCGGAGCGGCTCCGGTTCCGATCCCGTCACCTCGTCAACGCCGGTATCCCGGGACGGTCGAGCGAGATCGGTCCGGGGGGGCAAAGCTCGGTGTCGGAGGAGGACCCGTCCTGATACCCCGTCGAGGGGGGGCGGTTTTCTACAAACCAAGGGCAACCGCCACGAGGTGTGGGGGTGTTTTCTGGTTTTGATAAACCGGAAGCATCGCCCATGGGCCTGGCGGGTTGCTTGTTTTGATCAGCAAGAGGGAATCTCGGATTTCCACGCCATCCGCAGATGGACTGGATGGGAGGATGTCCGTTGTTTCCCCCTCTCCATCTCCCCTTTCCCCGCGGCCTTCGTCCCTGCCCCCTCCGGCGGCCCCGCGTCGCATGTTTGTTGCGGAATCCGGGCTCGGGGCCTACAATCGCCCTCCGTCGGTACCCGGAACCGGTTGCATCCCATCGGGAAAGGAGACGGCTATGACGGGCACGGGGATTCGGCGGGCGGTGGCGGTCGCGGTCCTGCTCGCCGGGGCGACGATCGCCTCTGCGGCGGAGACCCCCGCGGGGTTCAAGAGCCTCTTCAACGGCAAGGACCTCTCCGGCTGGGAGGGGAACCCGGACTTCTGGAGCGTCCAGGAGGGCGTCATCACGGGCAAGACGACCGCGGAGAAGCCGACCAAGGGCAACACCTTCCTCATCTGGAAGGACGGGACGCTCAAGGACTTCGAGCTCCGCGTCAAGTGGAAGCTCCTCGCGCACAACTCGGGCATCCAGTTCCGCAGCAAGGACCACGGCAACTTCGTCGTCGGCGGCTACCAGGCCGACATGGACTACGGCAACAGCTACACCGGCATCCTCTACGAGGAGCGGGGCCGCGGCATCCTCGTCAAGCGCGGCACCCGGCTCCTCGTCCAGGCCGACGGCAAGAAGGTCGAGCAGGGCAGGACGGCTGAGGACAAGGACATCCTGGAGGCGCTGAAGAAGGACGACTGGAACGAGTACGTCATCACCTGCAAGGGCAGCCACGTGACGCAGGTGCTCAACGGGGTGACGACGGTGGACCTGACGGACGAGCAGGAGGACAAGCGGGCGCTCTCGGGCATCCTCGCCCTGCAGCTCCACGCGGGCCCCCCGATGGTCGTCCAGTTCAAGGACATCCACCTGAAGGAGCTGAAATGAGCGCCGTCCGCGGGCGGGGCGCCGGGCCCCGCCCGCGGACGATCCCTTCCGCCGCGGCCGCCATGCCGTACCTTGACGTCCCCCCGGCGCCCCCGCTATATTGACCCCTCTTCCGGTTCGTCCGATCCTGCCCGCGCCCATCCATTCAGGAGTCCGGTGATGGCCAAGACCAAGTCCCTGCACAGCGTCTGCCGCTGGACGTTCAACGCCGGCAAGGGGGGGTTCGTCCCCGCCGACATGCGCCCCTCCATGGGCGGCGGCCGGCTCGACACCGTCGGCGTCATCCAGCTCATCAAGAACCGGATCATCCCCCGCCTGCCCGACACCGTCCAGCTCGGCTTCGAGATGCACTACGACACCGAGGTCGACGAGAAGACCGCCCCGGCCGTCGCCGACGCGCTCCTCGACGCGAAGATGGTCGTCGCCTTCATGACGCCGGGCGCCCACAGCCACTTCGCCTACGGCGGGATCTGCTCGATCGACCCCGAGGAGCGCAAGGCGGCCCAGGCCTTCGGCGCCCGCGCCGTCGACCTGACCTACGGCGCACTCAAGAAGGCGTGGCCCGCCGACCCCGAGCTGGCCCCCACCTTCGGCCTCTGGAACGGGTCCTTCGGCTACGACCTCGCCTCCCCCGCGATCGCCCAGATGTACAAGAACATGAAGGACAGCGTCGCCCGCCTCGCCAAGCACGAGAAGAAGAAGGGCGGCAAGCTCTTCCTCGTCGTCGAGCCGAAGCCGAACGAGGGGCATCCCGCGATGCTCCTCCCGACCGTCGCCAGCGCCATCGTCTTCTGGAAGAAGCTCGAGGAGGAGTACGACATCCCCGTCGCGAAGAAGGGCGTCAACAAGGAGTTCGGACATTCCGAGATGATCGGCCTCGACCACGTCTACGACACCGTCGAGGAGATCGACAACGGCATGCTCCTCCACATGCACCTGAACAGCCAGGGCTACAACGACGGGATCATCCTCGGCGGGCCCGGCAAGTACGACATCGACCACGGGACGCGCGTCAACGGCATGAACATCGCCATCGCCCGGCTCCTCCAGATGGCGAAGTACCGCCGCTGGAAGGGCCACGACATGCAGCCGCGCGCCTACGACAACGCCGACCAGGCCATCGACCGCGTCGTCCGCTCCATCCTCAGCTGGGAGGCCTGCGCGGCGGCGGCCGGCGACCTCGACCTGAAGGCCCTCATGGCCCTCCTCGCGTCCCGCCAGACCGCCAAGGCCGAGGACCTCATGCGCGGCGCCATGGTCAAGGCCCAGCTGACCTTCGACAAGATGCTCAAGGGGTAGGCCGCGGCGTCACGGGACGGAAATGAAAGCCCCCGCCGGAAGGCGGGGGCTTTTTTGTCGGCGGGGGCGCGCGGCTCCCGCCGCGCTCCCCGGGTGGCGGGCGTTCCTCAGGTCTGGGTGTCGATGAAGTCCCCCATCCGGATCACCCGGAACCGCCGCAGCATCTCCGCGTCGAAGACCTTCCGCAGCTCGTACGTGTCCAGGAGCCCCGCGTCCCACGCGTTCTGCGCCTCCGGCGAGCCGTCCGCATAGAGGTTGATCGCCCCCGAGTAGTCGCTGCAGTACGCCCCGTACTCCTGCAGGGCCCGCGCGATGGCCTTGCCCGACCGGCTGAGCTTCAGCGACGCGACGTCGATCGCGGGGTCGAGCTGGATCAGGCCGCCCATCGGGATCCCGCGGTCCGGGCGGGCGTCGTTCGTGGTCCCCTGTGCGGTGCTCGCCGGCGGATGGAGGAAGTAGCGCGAGCGGCAGTGCGGGTAGGCGAAGACGAGGGCGTGGTCGATGCGGCCCGCCTTGACCTCGTCGACGAGGATCAGGCCGGCGATGAGGGGGAAGCCGGAGGCGCGCGCGGCGTGGGCGCGCTGCCAGGGCTGGGCCTTCCCGGACGGCGGGTGGACGCCGCTTCCTTTCAGGTCGAACGACGCTCCCACACCGCACATCCACGTCCCGTCCGCGTTCTTCCGCGTGTCCCACATCCCCCATTCCAGGCCGAGCCGCCGGTCCACGATGCAGAGGTGACGGTCGCTCTGCGGGTCCGGCTTGGCGTCCGGCGGGATCGGCACCGGCTTGTCGAACCCCTCGCCCGCCACGTCGCGGCATTTCACCGCCACCCCCGGCGTCTTCGCGCTGTCGACGAAGTAGACGGGAATGGAGAAGCCCTTGATGTTGACGCCGAGGAAGTTCCACTGGCAGCTGGCGGCGAGGTCCTCGATCAGCTCCTTCGATTTCGGGTCCGTCTCGGCGTTCTTCGGGATCCGCGTGTTCCAGGGGCTGTCGGGGGCGAAGGCGCGCCAGCCCTTCGGCTCGGGCGGCTTCGGGGGCTCCCGGGGCGCGGCGACGGGCTTGGGGCGCGGCGGGGGCGCGGCCGCCGCCTGCCGCGTCTCGAGGTGCGCCCGTCGTGCCGCCACCGCGTCGGCCGCGCCCGCCGCGCCGCGCGCCGCCAGCCGGAGCGCCTCGTCGGCCCGGTCGAGGAGCCCGGCGGCAAGGGCGAGGTCGGCGACGGCCAGGGACCGGTCGGGCTTCCCCGCGGCGGCCGCCAGCCCCAGCCCTGCCGCCTGCGCCGGCTCGACCATCGCCCACGTCAGGTCGATCGCCGAGGCCTGGAATCGGAGCGTGACGCCCTTCGCGTCGGCCTTCAGGAGCCGGACCTTCTGCGGCGAGCCGAAGAGGGGGATCTCGGCCTCGACCGCCGCCCCCTCCGCAGCGGCCTCCCGGAGGATCGCCTGGACGCGGGCGAGCGCCTCGGCCTTCTCGGGCGGGGCGTAGTCCTCGGCCGCGGCGGGGAGGGCGGCGACCATCAAAGCCAGGAGCAGGGCGGTTTTCGTGGCGGGCTCCTTGTGCCGGGTGGCGTTCGCTATGTATTCCGTCGGGCCGGCTCAGGATGAACAGATTTCCGGGGCCCGGACGCCTGATTTCCACCCCCCGTGCGAAACGACCGGGATGCGGGGCGACTGTCACGGCACGCCATTCTTGTTTGTCAAAACGAGCCTGCGTGTTGCCCCCGCGGCCGCCGTCCGGATCATTATATTGACGTCTCCCCGAACTCGCTCTATCCTGCTTGCCGTCGGACGGCGTGGCCTGAGTGGGAGGAGAAGGCCTATGCGTGGAATCCTGACGCTGGCAACGGCGGCGTTCGCGTTCGCGGCGGTCGGCGGGTGCAAGTCGACTGAGACGGCGGGCGCCACGGGCGACCCCTCGCTCCGAGGCTGCTGGTCCTTCGATGAAGGGGCCGGCGCGGTGGCGAAGAACGCCGCCGGCAAGGTCGACGGGACCGTCCCCGCCGGGCTGAAGTGGGTCGACGGGAAGCAGGGCCAGGCCCTCTGCTTCAACGGCAAGGACTACGTCGTCGTCAAGAGCTGCCCCTGCTTCAACGCCCCCCAGTACACGATCGCGGCCTGGACGAAGCTGAAGGACACCGGCGACTACCAGTACATCGCCTGGCGGGGAGGTCCGGCCTTTCCCGAGGAGAAGAACTGCCGGCGCTTCGACCTCTGGCTCGAGACGGACGGCGTGGTCAACGGCATCGTGCACGACGAGAAGGAGGGCGAGCTGCACTTTGCGGGCTCCACGAAGATCACCGACGACACGTGGCACCACGTGGCGCTCACCTACTGCGGCAAGGCGGTGACGCTCTACATCGACGGGAAGAAGGAGGCGGAGGAGAAGCCGGCGGCCCCGCTGGCGACGAGCGAGCACGACCTCTGGATCGGCGCCCGGCCTGAGGGCGTCTGCGCCACGGGGGTCCTCGACGAGGTGCGCTACTACAACCGCGCGCTCCCGGCGGCCGAGGTCGCGGCGCTGGCGGGGAAATGAGGGGCGGTGCTCCCGGCCCGACGGGATGTCCGCATGGCGAACCGGGCGGGGACCGTTGTCCCCGCCTGGTTTCCGTCCGGGCCGCTTGCGCCCCGGCCGGCCGCCTTCAGGATAATGTGAAACGCCGGGATCGTTCACCGCTTCGGCGTAGCAGAATGGGCGGGTCGTCCCGACCGGATGGAGAAGATCCCCCATGCGCGCATCTTTCGCCCCCCTCCTGTGCCTCGCCGCGGTCGGGACCGGCCCGGCCGCCGCCCAGGAGCTTCCCCGGTCCACCCTGGACAAGGTGAAGGCGTCCACCGTCTTCGTCATCGCCGAAGACGGGACGGGAACCGGTTTCGTCTTCGCCCGCACGGGGGCCGCGGCGCACCTCCTGACGTGCGAGCACGTGGTTGCCGGCCAGGCGAAGGTCCGGGTGGTGTTCAACAGCGGCCAGAAAGACGAGGCGGCCCTGGAGGCGGACGTCGTGGGGCGGGATCCCCGGAGCGATCTGGCCGCCCTGCGCGTGAAGAACGCGCCGTCCGGCGCCCAGGCGCTCGCGCTGGGGAAGAAGACGACGGTGCGGGAGACCGAGACGGTCTTCGCCGCGGGATTCCCGTTCGGCGGACGCCTCGCGGCGGACGCCAAGAACCCGGAGATCGCGGTTTCCCGGGCGAGCGTGTCCAGCATCCGCCGCGACAACGCGACGGACGTCGTGGTCGTCCAGCTCGGCGGCGAGATCCATCCCGGGAACAGCGGGGGCCCCGTGGTAGACGTGGCCGGGAAGGTCGTCGGGGTCGCCCAGAGCAAGATCCTGGGGACCGGGACCGCCTTTGCCGTGCCCGCCGAGCGGATCGACCAGTTCCTCCGGGGCGGGATCTGTTCGCTGGCCGTCACCCAGGAGCCCGTGTCCGCCACGGAGACCCGGCTGAGCCTGGTCCTGACCCTGGTCAACCCCCAGGACTCGGTCAAGGCCGCCGGCCTGCTCTGGCTCCCCGCGGCGAAGGCCCCCGCCACCCCGCCGCCGGCGGGGGCCCGCCTCGCCCCCGGGATGAGCGAGGTCGTCCTGAAGATCGACGGCGGCCAGGCCACGGGCGCCTTCTCGGTGAAGCGGGGCGCCTCGGACCCGGACACCCTGGACCTCTTCCTGCAGCCGTATTGGAAGGGGGCCGACGGCTCCCTCCAGTGCGTCCAGGCCTCGAAGTCCACCGTGGCGTTCGAGGTGCCGGCCGTTCCCGCGGCGCCGGGGGAGATCGTCAAGCCCGCCGTTCCCAGGAAGGCCGCGGCGCCCGTCGAGGCCGTGACGGAGCGCGAGGCGGACGGCCGGAGCTTCGTCCGGGTCGTGAGCCCGGCGGCGAAAATCAATCTGGGCAAGACGCTGCTTCAGATCGCCGCGTCGCCGAGCGGCGGGGCCGTGTACGCCATCTATCGCGACCAGGCCGTCGTGAAGGTCTTCGACCCGGAGACGTGGGAGCCCGTCAAGGAGATCCTCACGCCGCGCACGCCCACCAGCCTCTGGTGCGACGAGAAGCGGGTCGTGGTGACCTGCACCGAATCGAAGGTCGTCACCTTCCTCGACCCGGCGGAGGGAAAGCCCATCAAGTCGGTGCCCCTGAACGACCCGGGCGGCCCTCCCGGCGTGGTCCCGGTCCGCGTGGTTGGCCGGGCGCCGGACGGCGCGATGATGACGCTCTGGCAGGCGCCCGGGAGCGCGTGGTGGGACATCTGGCTGTACCACGTCACGGAAACCGGCCGTCCGAAGCGGATCGTGAAGAGCGCGATGCAGTACGGCTTCTACCTCCGCGGCACGAAGACCCTGCTGGTCCAGCACAATTTCCGGGGCAGCCCCTCCGGCGGGTGCGCCCTCCTGGATGTCGCCACGGGAAAGGATCAGAACCTGTTTGCGAACACCCTCTTCGGCCCGAATGCGGGCTGGCATCGCGACTTCGCCCACATCTTACTCACCCAGGACCGCCGCCACGTCGTCCTTCCCACGACAAAGATCGGGGGGGACTACGGGTACCAGGCGTGGACGTACGTGGCCGACCTGGACCTGAAGCGCTTCGTCTTCGACGTCCCCGGGGTCGTCTTCGCGGAGTCGCCGACGGAGGGCCTCCTGGTCTCGTGGGGGCTCACGTACAAGGACAAGAAGGAATCGGGCCCCGAGATCTACTACAGCAGCCGATCCAACGGCCGGGTGATCCGGAAGGTCTCCATCAAGGACTACCGCCCTCACCCGGCGGAATACCACATGGTGAACCCGTCGCCGGACGTCTTTTTCCTGCCCGGGCTCGAGACGGTGGTGATCAAGCCGAAAAACGACGCCGCGGGCGACATCCACGTCGTGCGCTGCGGCCCGGTCGCCCCGGCGATGGCGGTCGGGGCGGACCCCTCGGTCAAGGTGAAGAACGATCCGCCGGCGAAGGCGACGGTCGGGAAGGAGGTCGTCTTCGTCCCGGACTTCGAGCGGCCGGCCAACGTCAAGACCCTCGTGTTCAGGCTCAATCGGGGCCCAGAGGAGATCCGGGTCGATCCGGCGAGCGGCCGGTTCGCCTGGAAGCCGAGCGACGCCTACGTGGGCAAGTTCGACGTGTCGATCGTGGCCGTCGTCGACGGCGCCGAGGTCCCCGTGGTCGCCTGGACCATCGAGGTCGGTTTCTGAGGGGGCCGGCCCGCCGGTCTCCCGGGCCGCGCACGATCCGGCGCGTCAAGGAGCCTGTTTTCCCGGGTTCTTCTTTTTCTTCGGGTTGTCCTGGGGCGCCGTCTGCCGCTCCGCCGGCCGCGCGTCCTTGTACCGGTCCAGCGCCTGCCGCAGCAGCGCCTTCGCCGCCGCCGCCTCGCCGTCCAGGTCGCCGGCGAGCGGCTTCTTCTCGAGGACGTCGTCCCGGATATCGAAGAGCTCCCCCGTCCGGTAGAGCTTGTAACGCTGCGTGCGCGCGTACTCCTTCGCCTTGGGCCCGCCGTCGCGCGCGTACCAGCAGTAGGTCCAGTCGCGCGGGCTGCCTTTCTCCCCCCGCAGCTGCGGCAGGAAGCTGCGCCCGTCGATCGCCAGCGCCTCCGGCACCGCCGCGCCCGCCGCCTCGCAGAGCGTGGGCAGGAAGTCGGTGAAGTCCACCAGGTCCGTGCAGACCCGCCCGCCCGGGATGCCCGCGGGCCAATTGCAGATGAGCGGCACCCGCGTCCCGGCGTCGGTCGTCTCGCCCTTGCCCCCCCTCACCTCCCGGTCGCCCATCCGGGTGACGACCCCCTTGCCGGTCCCGTTGTCGCCGGTGAAGAGGAGCAGCGTGTTCTCGCGCAGATCCAGCGCCTCCAGCTTGGCCGCGAGCTTCCCGACGATCCTGTCCATGTACCCCACCATGTCGGCGAAGTACTTCGCCTGCCCCTTCTCGTCCTTCTCCCCCTTGCGGCCGGGGTCCCAGCCCGCCGAGTCCGGAGTGGGGTCGTAGGGGGCGTGCGTCAGCATCATCGGGTAATAGACGAGGAACGGCTTGTCCTTGTTGCGTTCCATGAAGGCGCAGGCGTAGTCGCTGACGAGGTCGGGACCGTATTCCCCTTTCTCGTAATCGACCTGCTTTCCGTCGATCTCGAGTCCCGGATTGGCGTACCGTCCGGGGCGGCGCGTGAGCTGCCAGAGGCAGTACGCGTCGAAGCCGAAGTGCCCGGGCCCCTCGAATCCGCCCTCCAGCTGCCACTTTCCGACGATGCACGTGGCGTAGCCCGCCTGCTTCAGCAGGTGCGCGAACGTCGTCTGCTTCGGGTCGAGGAGCCCGAATCGCACGTAGTTGCGGACGTTGTAGATCCCGGTCATGATCTGGGCGCGGGAGGGCGTGCAGAGCGGTTGGGCGTAGCAGTGCTCGAACCGGACGCCGGTCGCCGCCAGCTTGTCCAGGACGGGCGTCTTGTAGGAGGTGCAGCCGTTCGCCCCGATGCACTCGTAGCCGAGGTCGTCAGCCAGGATCAGGACGATGTTCGGGGGCCGGGCCGCGGCCTGCGAGACGGCGGAGGCCGGCGCGGGGGCGAGCACGCCCAGGATCCACGCGGCCAGCGCCGCGATGCGTCGGGCGCGGCAAGTCGTCGCCATGTCTTGTTCCTTGAGGCGTGGAGACGGCGGGAGGGAACGGGGCGTCCGTTCACGATTGGATAGTGCGGAAAGGCGGTGGAGTCATACATCTAAGGAGGGCGGGAGGGGGGGGCCCCCTTCCCGAGACGTGTTCGATGGGGGGCAATCCCGATCCGCAGGGTCGCCATGCGGCCGATCGGGGGTGTCCCCTGTCGTGGGGGGGGCCGCTCTTTCGGCAGGGGACCAACCCCGCCTACCCCTCATCCGGGATTGAGCGGGAACCGCTTGCGGATGTACTCCTCGACCACGTCCCGGGCGTAGGCGAGGACCTGTTCGGGCGGGTCGGCGGGGTCGCACCTCGACGGCGTCTCCACGACGTCCGTCACCATCTCCCAGGATGGCGCGCAGCGCGTCGGGTGTCATGCGCCTCTCGTTCTGGACTACTAACCCGTGGATTCTTGCTGCCGTGCGAACACGTTTGCCGCCAAGATCGCCAAGTGGAACAGAGAGGACGCCAAGCCGTTGTTCTTGGCGTTCTTGGCGGCTATTCTCGGTTGCGGTCCGACCGCGCTGGGTGGTCTACGTGATTAGCGGGCCCCGCACGGTCTGTGTGGTCTGCGTGATTTGCGGGCCCCGCACGGTCTGTGTGGTCTGCGTGATTTGCGGGCTGACGCCGCTCCGCGCCCCTGCCCGTTCAGCGGACTCCCAGCAGCTCCACCTCGAAGACGAGCGTCGCGTCCGGCGGGATCACCCCGGGATATCCGCGCGCTCCGTAGCCGAGGGCCGGCGGGATGGTGAGCTTCCGTTTCCCGCCGACCTGCATCGTCGCCACCCCCTCGTCCCAGCCCCGGATCACCTGGCCGGCCCCGAGCTTGAATGTGAAGGGCTGGCCCCGGTCGCGCGAGCTGTCGAACTTCGTGCCATCCGTCAGCCAGCCGATATAGTGGACGGAGACCGTCTGGCCGGCGCGGGGGGCGGGCCCGGTCCCCGGGACCAGGTCGTCGATCTGCAGCGCGGGGGGGGAGGTCATGGGATCCCGGGATCAGGGGGTTGGAGCGGCGGTCTCCGGTGCGCCGGCTTCCCCGGCCGCCGGCTTACGCGCGGCCTGGATGTCGTTGCGGATTTCCTGGGCGAGCCGCTTGACTTCCTGGAGGTGCTTGCGCGCGCGCGTGGCGGCGACCTTCTTCCCTCCGGCGAACGCCTCGTACTCCTTCCGCGCCTCCGCCACGACGCCCGACAGCTGGTCGAATTTCTCCAAGCTCATGGCGCCTCCTCGAATGGGGACGCCCCCGATTGTGTACCGATACCCGCCGTTCGTCAATGGGCATTCGGCGGGTTTTTCAAAAAAGCCGCCTCCGCTCCGGATTCGTGAGCCGGGATGAGGCGGGTGAAGAAAATCGGGGGGGCGGCTTTTCCGCGGGCGTCAGCGCTGGGCGTCGAACTCCTGGAACCGCCGGCTCGCCTCCTCGAGGAATCCCCGCTCGTCGGGCGAGAGGCTCGCCAGCCCGCTTGTGTTCACCTTGTCGAGGAGCTGGTCGACCCGTTCGCGGAGCCGGGCCTGCTCCTCCAGGCGCTGCCGGGCGAGCCGCTCCGACTGGCGCCGTCGCAGGGCGGTGAAGAGCCCGGAGCCGCGGCGTCGCGTCCCCTCCTCCGGCACGTCGGTCTCGAGGCTGGAGTAGCCGCGGGAGACGTCGTGCCCCGTGAACGTCGCGTCGGGGCCGGGGAGGGCCCCCTCGCGCAGGAGGCGCCGCTCCTGGTAGGCCTGGACACCCACAAAGAGGCCGATCAGGACCAGGTTGATCTGGTTCTGGACCAGCCCCCAGAACCCGAGGACGACCGCCACCCCGATCGCGAGCTTCGTGCTGAACTCCGTCGCCCGCTCGAAGCCGATCCGGGTCGTCAGGAGGCCGCGGAGGATCCGTCCGCCGTCGAGGGGGTAGGCGGGGATGCACAGATTGAAGAGGCCGAGGAGGAGGTTCAGCTTGAAGAGGTCGACGGCCAGCGCCGTGACGAATCCGGCCGAAGCGACCGGGCTCCACCCGGAGAAGGGGTCGACGAGGCCCGCGTCGAGGGGGTATCCGCGGAGCAGGGCGGTCATGAAACCGAGCCCGGCGAGGAGGAAGCTGGTCATCGGGCCGGCGACGGCGATCAGGACCTCGTCGCGGGCGGACCCTCCGCCGCCCACCAGGGCCAGCCCGCCGAGCGGCCAGAGGAGGATCTCGTCGGCGGCCTGTCCTCGGGCCCGCGCCGCCGCGCAATGGCCGAGCTCGTGGACCAGGATGGAAACCCACAGGACCGCCGTGAAGGCGGCGACATAGGGGAGGATGCCGGAGCCCTGCTGGAGGACCTGCTGAAGGATCAGGGCGAGGAAGACGACGGGCAAGATCCAGTGAATGCGGACCGTGATCCCGGCGATCGTGAACGCGCGGAAGCTTCCGTTCATCGGAAGGCCCTCCGGATCCCGGTCGCCTCAAGGCCTCCGGGATCCACCCGCCTCCCTTCATTAATTAGACCCCTGAGCCGGGTGGGGGTCAACTGTTTTGTGGGATATCGATTGACGCGTGCGGATGCCCCCCTCATTATACGCATCATGCTCCGGCTCCCGGCCCTGATTCCGGCGCGCGTCTTTCTCCTCGCGCTGGTCGTGCGCCTTGCGGCCGCCGGGGCGACGCTGGCCGCCGGGCAGGGGGCTGAGTTCCCGGATACCGCGCATTACCTCGGGATGGCGCGTCACATCGCGGAGGGGGCGGGCTGGCACGTCCAGCCGTGGGCGCAGGCGGAGCGGCCGCCGCTTTACCCCGCGTTCCTGGCCCTTCACCTGCTCCTTGGCGGCGGCGCCTCATGGGCGCTGCTGACGCAGGCGGTGATCGGGGCGGCCGCCTGCGCCGTCGTCGGTCGCATCGGGGCGCGGCTCTGGGGGGCGCGGGCGGGTGCGCTCGCCGGGCTCGGGGCGGCGGTCTATCCTCCGCTCGTCTTCGTCTCCACGCGGCTCCTGTCCGAGGCCCTCTACGTCCCGCTCGTCGTCGCGCAGCTCCTCGCCGCGGTGGAGGCGGGCCGCGCGGCCTTCGCGCGGGAGACGCGGCGGGCCACGGGGTGGACTGCCCTGGCCGGAGCGATCGGGGGCCTCGGGGCGCTGACCCATGCGGGGCACCTCCTCTTCCCGCTGGCCCTGGCCGCCGCCTTCGCCTTTCTCTGGCGGCGCGCCCGCCAGATGGAGACCCCGGACGGCCGGGCGATCCTGGCCGGCGGCGTTCTCGTGCTCCTTGCCGCCCACGTCCTCGTCGTCGCGCCGTGGACGGTCCGGAACCGCGTCGTCCTGGGCGCCTGGGTCCCCGTCACGACCAAGCTGGGCACGGACCTGTACGAGGCCTCCTTTCCGGGGGCGACGGGCGGCCCGGTGGCCTGGCGGGAGCATCCCGCCGCGCGCGAGATCCTCGATCGGGTTCGGGGGGTGAGCGAGGTGGAGGCGGACCGGCTCCTCCGCGCCGAGGCGTGGCGGTCGATCCGCGGGGCGCCGCTCCGCTTCGCCCGGCTCGCCGCCGTGAAGCTCTACCGGGTCTGGACCCCCGTGCCGAATCACGAGGCCTTCCGGGACCCGCTCGTCCTGGCGGTCTCGCTGCTCGCCTGCGGGTCCGTGCTCCTGCTGGCGTTCCTGGGTCTCCTCCGCCTCCGCCGGGGGTCGGTGCTCGCCGTCCTGCTCCTGGCACTTCCCCTCTACGTCACCCTCCTCCACGTCGTCTTCATCGGGTCCATCCGGTACCGCCTGCCGGTCGAGCCCGTCCTGGTGCTCCTCGCCGCGTACCGGGTGGCCGGCCCGGAAGACCCGGTGTGATCGGCCGGGCGTCCCGGCGGGCGGCACCGGGCTGACAGGAATTCCTCATAACCCCGTAAAGGAGTA
>CAYUME010000023.1:0-17021 GCA_964445475.1 uncultured Planctomycetia bacterium | reverse complement strand
GTCGAGCTGGCCGCAGGGGGAGCCGATGTAGTCGTTCTCGACGGCCTGGGCGAGGTCGATGATCCGCATCCGGTCCTTCCCGAGGGAGAGGCCGTTCACCTCGAGGACCGTCAGCATCAGGTTGATCGTCAGCGACGCGGAGCGGGACATGCCGCCGCCGGGGATGTTGCCCCAGAGGACGGCGTCGAAGCCCGTCGCGGGCTTCAGGCCCTCCCGATGGAGCATGTGGTCGACACCGTACGGGAAGCGCGCCCAAGAGTCGGCGACGGACTTCGGCGGGGGGATCTCGCCGGGGCGGAAGTCGACGACGCCGTCGCCGGGGAAGTTGCCGCTATAGAGGCGGACGCGGCCGAGGGCGTTCGGCCGGTAGGCCATCCAGATGAAGCGGTCGGTGCCGACGCCGAAGAGCTCGGTGCCGTTGTAGTCGCCGTGCTCGACGCCGAGGCAGAAGCGGGAGGAGGTGCGGCGGACGGCGCCGCCGGCGACCTTCAACCCGGATCTCGCGGCGAGCCGGGCGAGCTGCCCGACCGCCTCGCGGTCCGCCGGATCGCGCGGGATCGCCACGGCCGTCCCCCCCTACCAGAAGATGGCGTAGAGCAGCAGCGTCAGGGCGATCACGACCCCGCCGGCCAGCTTCGCGCCGTGCGAGGTCGACATGTCCATCTTCGGGTTGACGGGCAGCTTCACGGGCTCCGGCAGCGGCATGAGCAGGGTCATCGCGGTCAGCGTCGCGATGATCACGCCGAAGCAGATCGCCATCCGGTCGAGGAAGGCGATGTTGGGGGCGGCGTATTTCAGGGCGCCGTAGAGGACGGGGTTGAGGATGAGCCCGACGGTCCCGGCGTGACGCGGGGCGCGGGGGACGAGGACGCCGAAGATGAAGATCGCGAGGATGCCGGAGGAGATGAAGCCCTGGAACTCCTGGATGAACGTGAAGATGCCGCCGAAGGCCGGGCTGCCGAGGCTCGGCGCGATCGCGATCGCGATGAGGACGAAGATGACGATGCAGACCTGGCCGCAGACGACGAGCGACCGCTGGGAGGCGCCCTGCTTCACCTTGTTGAAGATGTCCATCGTGAAGATGGTCGAGGCGGCGTTGAGCATCGCCGCGATGGAGCTAACCACCGCCCCGAACATGGCGGCGAGCACGAACCCGAGGATGCCGTTGCCCCGCGGGATGAGCCGCCGGATGAGGGTCGGGAAGGCGGCGTCGAAGTCGTAGCCGACCAGCGCCTGGGAGACCTCGACCTTCCGCTCCCGGGCCGTCTTCACGAGCGCCGCGTTCGTCGCCGCGACCTCGGACGGCTTCATCGGCGCGGCCGCGGGCGGCAGCTCGGCCTTCACCAGCGCGGCGTTGTGCGCCAGCATCCCGGCGGCCTCCGCCGGGCTCGTCTTCGCGTACGCCTCGTTGAAGTCGAAGACGACCTGCTTCTTCGCCTGGAAGGCCTCGACGGTCGCCTTGTTCTTCCGATCCGCCTCGCCCTTCAGGTCCTGGTCGAAGAGGTTGAAGGCGAGGATGCCGGGGATGACGACGACGAAGGGGACAAGGAGCTTGAGGGCGGCGGCGAAGACGATGCCCTTCTGCCCCTCGGCCAGCGACTTGGAGCCGAGCGTCCGCTGCGTGATGTACTGGTTGAGGCCCCAGTAGAAGAAGTTCGGGATCCAGAGGCCGACCATGAGAGCCGACCAGGGGATCGCCGGGTCGGCCAGGGGCCGCACCATGTGGAGCTTGCCTTCCGGCAGCGGCGCGCTGTTCAGGGCGAAGAAGCGGCCCCACGCGCCGGAGCCCGCGAGCTGGTCGGCGCTTGCGCCGCTGCCGCTGGCGGTGGCCGCCAGCGCCGCCGGGTCGGCGCTCCCCAGGGCCTGCATGGCGAAGTAGAGCACGACGACGCCGCCGAAGATCAGCGCCGTCCCCTGGAAGAGGTCCGCCCACGCGCACGCCTTGAGCCCGCCGGCGAAGACGTAGATCGCCGAGGCGACCCCGATGATCCAGCAGCCGACGGTGATGTTCCCGAGGTCGAGCCCGAGGAGCGACTGCCCCTGGAAGTAGACGCAGATGACCTTGGCCCCGGAGTAGATCACCGACGCGGTGGGGACGCCGACGAGGATGACCATGGTGCTGATCGCCATGATCGTCCGCGCGAAGGTGTTGTAGCGATACTGAAGGAACTCGGGGATCGTGTAGATGCCGCTCTTCAGGAACGTGGGGAGGAAGACGAAGCCGACGACCACCAGCGTGATGGCCGCCATCCACTCGTAGCTGGCGATCGCCATCCCCAGCCAGTCGGCCGCCTGGCCGCTCATCCCGACGAACTGCTCGGTCGAGATGTTCGCGGCGATCAGGGAGAAGCCGATCAGCCACCAGGTCAGCCCGCGGCCGGCCAGGAAGTAGGACTCGCTGTCGCCCTGCTGTCGCCGGCTCTTGATCATGCCGACGGAGACCACGGTCACGATGAAGGCGAGGAAGACGAGGATGTCAATCCAGCCGGCCGTCATGGATCCTCTCCTGAAACAGTTCCGGGACGGGACGGAGTATAGCCCACGCCGCCGCCGCCACACAATAAACTTTCGGGGCGATTCCCAGAGGTTCCCGGTCGCCCTCCGGCCGGGATTGAGGCGCCCAGGCGCCCGGCACGCCAAAGAACCCCGGGCATCTCCCGGCGCGACCCGGAGCTCCGGGCGCCTCGGCGTTTCATTTCTGTTGCTCGTCGCCGCGCCGCCGCCGTATGCTGCCGCCCGCATCCCCCTTCCGGGAAACGATCATGATAACGGCCCCGGCCGCCCTGCTCCTCCTCACCGCCGCGCTCCCCGCCCCCGCCGCCGACGCCCCGGCCTTCCGCCCCGGCGCGGTCTGGCTCGACACCGCCGGCAAGCCCATCAACGCCCACGGCGGCGGCCTGATGTTCCACGACGGAACCTACTACTGGTACGGCGAGAACAAGGAGGGCCGGACCTGGCTCCCCGAGTCCACCAAGGCCTGGGACGGATACCGCGTCGACATCACCGGCATCCGCTGCTACGCCTCGAAGGACCTCCTCCGCTGGAAGGACGAGGGGCTCGTGCTGAAAGCGGTGCCGGGCGACCCGCAGCACGACCTCCACCCCTCGAAGGTCTGCGAGCGGCCCAAGGTCGCGTACAACGCGAGGACGAGGCGGTTCGTCATGTGGATGCACATCGACAGCGAGGATTACCAGGCCGCCCGCGCCGGGGTGGCCGTCGCCGACGCCCCCACCGGCCCCTTCCGCTACCTCGAGAGCGTCAAGCCCGAGGGCGGCGACAGCCGCGACCAGACCCTCTTCGCGGACGACGACGGCAAGGCCTACCGCATCTACTCGTCGGAATGGAACAAGACGACGTACATCTCGCTGCTGACGGACGACTGGCTGAAGCACGCCGGCAAGTTCGAGAAGGTCTTCGCCGGCCGGAGCATGGAGGCGCAGGTCGTCTTCAAGCACGCGGGGAAGTACTATGTCATCGCCTCGGGCTGCACGGGGTGGGACCCGAACCCCGCGCGCTCGGCGATGGCGGACGTGATCTGGGGGCCGTGGACGGAGCTGGGCAACCCCTGCACGGGGCCGGGGGCGGAGATCACCTACCGCGGGCAAAGCACCTACGTGCAGCCCGTCGCCGGCCGGCCCGGGGCCTTCGTCTTCATGGCCGACCGCTGGAACAAGAATGAGCTCCCCGACTCGCGTTATCTCTGGCTGCCGCTCCTGATCCGGGACGGGAAGCCCGTGGTCTTCTGGGAGGACGCATGGGACCTGACGTGGTTCGACCGGAAGACGGGGCCGTAAAATGCTTGCGTCGCGGGCCGTCTTGACGGCATCTAATCCTTGCGCGGGCGGGATCGACAGGCCTTGTAACGCGGTCGTCCCTCGCGCTATACGTCGGGGAGAGACCATGCGCCGGCGGGCGCCGGCGCTCATTGGGAGAGATGACCATGTCGCGCACGACCAGCCTGCTGGCGATCACGGCGGCCCTCTCGGTCCCGGCCGCCCCCCTTGCCGCCGCCATCCCCGACGCCGTCGCCTACTGGAGCTTCGACGAGGGACAGGGCGACGCCGCCAAGTCCGTCGTCGTCATCCCCCCCAAGCCCGCCGTCCCCCCCGGCTGCGTCGGCCTCTGGAAATTCGACGAGGGCTCGGGCGACACGACGAAGGACGAGTCGCCGACGGGGAACGCCGGCACCCTCAAGGGCGCGACATGGGTCGACGGGAAGGACGGCAAGGCCGTCGAGTTCGGCGGCGCCGCCGCCGTCGAGTTCGCCAAGCCGATCAACGCCTGGCTCGGCAAGAGCGCCACCCTCGCCTTCTCCATCAAGTCCACCCAGCGCGGCAACGACACCTTCTGGCAGGCCCCCGCCATCGCCGGCGTCGAGGAAGCGGGCGCCGGCGACGACATCTTCTGGGGCTACGTCACCGGCGAGGGCAAGCTGGGCCTCCAGGCCGGCGACGCCGCCGGCCCCGTGAGCGCCTCGGTCGTCTGCGACGGCCAGTGGCACCACGTCGTCCTCGTCCGCAACATGGACGACGGGGCCGTGCGGATCTACGTCGACGGGAAGCTCGACGCGGAGGGCAGCTCGGACGGCGGCGAAAAGACGCAGGCCTTCAAGGCCCTCGGCCGGCGCGAGAACACCGGCGGCGACCCGGCTTACTTCCAGGGCGCCCTCGACGACGTGATGCTCTTCGACCGCGCGCTCACCTCCGAGGAGATCGCGGCGGTCTTCGGCGGCGCCGCGGCCGGGCCGCCCGACATGACCGCGACTCTCCAGGGGGCGAAATGGACCGACGGCAAGCTCGGCAAGGCGGTCGAGCTGGGCGGCGGCGACGCCGGCGTCGAGGTCCCCGCCGGCCTCTCCCGCTGGATGGGCAAAACCGCCACCCTCGCCTTCTGGATCCGGACGAAGCAGGCCGGGGACGACGACCCCGCGAAGGCCCCCGCCCTGGCCGGCTCGAACGAGGTCGTCTGGGGTTTCCTCACAGCGTCCGGCCGGATCGGCCTCCAGGCGGGGGAGGGCGAGGCCAAGACCAGCGAGACCGCCGTCAACGACGGCGCGTGGCACCACGTCGCCCTGACCCGCCGCGCGGAGAGCGGCAAGGTGGAGGTCTACGTGGACGGGACGTTCGAGGGGTGGGTCAGCTCGGAGGCCCAGGAGAAGCCGGCGGCGTTCGCCGTCCTCGGCCGGCGCGAGGGCGGCGGGGCGGCCTTCCAGGGCGCGCTCGACGAGGTCCGGCTCTACAAGCGCATCCTGACCGCCGACGAGGTGGGCACGCTCTTCCGCAACGAAGACAAGTAGGGCGGCAGGCGAAACGCCCCGACGGGGTCCGGCGCGGCACCCGTTCGCCGCGCCGGGCCCCGTCCCGCGCCCGCAGGGGCGCGCGTCACAGCCCCCGCAGCCGCAGGTCCTTGAAGGCGATCGCGGCCTTGTCGTCGATGGCGTAGAGCGCCAGGTTCCCCGCCGGCCTCCCCGGAACGGCCCCCCGCAGCACGATCCGTCCGTCCACCTCCAGCTCGACCGACGTCCCGGCCACGCGCAGCCGGAAGGGGTGCCAGCGGCCGACGGAGACGGTGCCGGACCCCGCCTTCGCCGTACGGTCCCGGTCGACGAAGAGGTGGACATCCCCGTCCGAATGGAAAAGGAGCCCGGTCCCGCTGCGCGCCGATCCCGGCCGCCGGAAGGAGATGCTGCCGCAGTTGACGGGGGCGCCGCGGATCATTTTCACGGCGCCCGCCAGCTCGAAGTCGGCGGGGCCGATCCGCCGCTGGACCTCCGCGCCCTCGAGAACGAGAGCGCCGTCCTCCACGCGCGGGACGGGCTTTCCGACCGCATCCCATCCCGCGAGGCCGCTGCCGTCGAAGAGGGAATTCCAGGCCGGCTCCGGCGTCCCGTTTCCCGGCGCCGGCACGGCCGAGCCGGAGGGCGGCGGCGCCTCCGCGGGCGCGCGGAACAGGGCGCCCTTCCCGCTCACCTCGCGCACCACGACACGCTGAAAGACCACGGGGCTCCCGTTGGAGCCCAGCCCCAGGACCGGCGCCCCGCGCGTCCGCCAGACCGTGTCCGGCTCGAGGTCGCTGTAATCGGTCGGCCAGGCCGAGACCAGGCGCCCGTCGAGGTAGAGCTTGAGCCCCTCCTTCCGGACGAGCACCACGGCGACGTACCGGCGCCCGTTCTCCAGCCCGCCCGCCACCCGGCTGCGGGTCGGATTCGACGCCAGGGCGTATTCCGCCACGCGGCTGAAGCCGAAGAGCTCGTTCCGGTAGGCGGCCAACTGGGCGGCGAACCGGACGTCCCCCCGGGCCAGGAGGAGGCAGACGTCCCCCGCCCCCTTGTGCCGCACGAATTCGACCCGAAGGTCGTACTCGGCCGGCGGCTTCCAGGGGATCACGAGCCGCGCCCCGGCCGTGTCGTCGGAGGCCCAGCCGCCGCTGCGACGCACCCAGGTCCCCGCGATGGCGTCCCGCGACGGGTCCGACAGGGGAAGCAGGTCGACGGCCTGGGCCCAGGCCGCCTCGGAGGGCAGGGCGGGGCCGTCCTTCAGGAAGGCCCGCATCGCCTTCGTCGCGGGCCAGAACTCCGCGGCCTCCGTGCCGTTGACGGTCTTCAGCGTGGGCAGGGCGGACAGGAAGTCGGACCGGCAGAGAAGGAGGAACTCGGCCTTGATCGACCGGAGCGGGGCGTCCTTCACGGGCGAGAGGTCGTCGACGAGCGTCCCCTCGCAGGAGAGCTGCTCGAGGGGGGCGCCCGCGAGGGGGCCGAGGTCCGAGACCGCCGTGCCCTCCGTGCGCAGCATCCGGAGCGGCATGCCGCGGAGCGGGGCGAGGTCCCGGACCCGCGTGTTCTGGATCTGGAGCTCGCGGAGCGGCATGCCCTGCAGCGGCGCGAGGTCGGCCACCGGCGTCTCGGAGATCAGCAGGGACTCGAGGGACATGCCGATCAGGGGACTGAGATCGGCGATCTTCGTCCCGTACACGTCGAGCTTCGTCAGCCACTTCCCCCGGAGGGGGGCCAGCGTGGTGATCTCTGTCCGGCTCGCCACCAGGCGCTCGATCGGCACCTTCGCCAACGTCGACAGGTCGTCGACAAGCGACTGGGTGCACAGGAGCGACCGGAGGCTGGGCAGGGCGAGGAGGGGGGTCAGATTCCGCACCGCGGCGCCCGTGAAGTCGAGCTCGGTGACGCCGTCCGGCCCGAGCACGTGCGGGGCGTGCCCGCCCCAGCCCGGGTTGAGCGCCTGGAGCTTCTGCAGGACGCGCTGGAACTGCCCCTCGGGCGGGAGCTTCCGGACGGCCTGGAGCCAGGCATCGGTCACCGGCCCCGAGCCGAACATGGACTCCTCCGCGCGGAGCTTATCGAAGGTTCCCCGGGCCTCCGCCCCCGCCCGGGTATCCCCGTAGGAAGAGACGAACCCCTCGTACCGGCGGAGGAGATCCGGGAGCGGCAGGGTACCGCCGCGCTCCAGGGCCTGCAGGTCCTCCAACTGGCGGCGGGCGGACGTCTCGCGGAGGTCGCGCATGGCCGCGGCGTCCTGCGCATCCGGTGCCGGCTTCGGCGGGGGTGGAACGGGCTTGGGGGACGGCGTCGCCGGATCGGCGGCAGGCGCGGGCTTCGGGGAGGCGGCGCGCGACGCGGCGCGCGGGCCCGAGCCGAAGACGAGAAAGGCAACCGGGATGAGGACGGCCAGGGCCAGCCCGCCGAGGATCGCGTAGGCGGTCGCCCGGGAGCCGACGCGCCGCCCCCGGCGGGGCTCGCGGAGGGCGGCGGACACGGCCGCCACGCCCGTCCGCGCGGGCCGCAACAGCCGCGGCGCCCGCTTGACCCGCGGCATCGCCACCGACGACTTCCCCGCGTCCAGCGACTGGGCCTTCGGCGCCTCCCCCTTCAGCACCCGCTCCAGGTCCGTCGCCAGCGCCCCGCAGTTTACGTACCGGTCCTCCTTCCGCTTCGCCATCATCGTCCGGATGATCTGGACCACGCCGTCGGGGATCTCCTCGCGGATGTCCCGCGGATCGGGAAGCTCCGCCGTCATGTGCTTCGTCACGATCTCGAAGGCGGAGGAGCCGTGGAAGGGCGTGTCGCCCGTCACGAAATGGTAAAAGGTGGAGCCGAGGGAGTAGATGTCGGCCCGGCCGTCCACGTCGCGGTCCCCGCGCGCCTGCTCGGGGGCCATGTAGTGCGGCGTCCCCACCGTCATCCCGCTCTGCGTGAGGAAGGCGGCCTTCTCGTCATGGAGGTTCTTGGAGAGGCCGAGGTCGAGGATCTTGGCCGTCCCGTCCCGGGCGAGGATGATGTTCGACGGCTTGACGTCGCGGTGGATGACGCCGCGGTCGTGGGCGTACTGGAGGGCGCGCGCGACCTGGAGGACGATGGCCGTCGCCTCGTCGGCGGGGTAGAAGCCGTCCCGCTTCAGCCGCCGGTCCTGCGTCTCCCCGTCGCAGTACTCCATGACGAAGAAGTACCAGCCCTGGTCCTCGCCGAAGGAGAAGGCCCGCACGAGGTTCGGATGGTTGAGGCGCCCGGCGGCGTCGGCCTCGCGCTGGAACCATTCGACGAAGCCGGGGCGGGCGGCGGCGGACCGGGGGAGGACCTTGATCGCGACCTGGCGGTCCGCGCGCTCGTCCTGCGCGAGGTAGACCGCCCCCATCGCCCCCTCGCCGACCTTCCGCAGCAGCCGGTAGTGCAGCAGGCGGGCGAGGCCGGTCCGCTGCTGGGCGACGAGTCGCTGCTCGAGGGTGTCCCGCTGGGCGAGGGTGATGATGCCGAGCTTGACGAGGGCGTCGGCGAGACCCACCCGCTGGCCCTGGCGGAGCGCATCGGCCTGGAACGCGGCGGCCGAATCGAGCTGCGCGTCCGTCGCCATCAGGTGCTGGCGGACGGACTGGGCGAACAGGTCGTCGGGGATCGGGTCGGGCATGCCGCATCTCCCCGGGCCGCGGGACGCACACAGGATAGCCTCGGGCCGAGACGACTGTCAATGCATAAGGGCGGGCCGGCCCGTGCTGGGCGGCTCGTCCCGGTTGCAGCGCGACCGCGCGGTCCCCCTCAGCTGACGAAGAGGTTCTTCGTCGAGAAGTTGGGGTCGCTGGTGAGGTTGACGCCGAGGCGGCGGAGGCCGGCGTCGTCGCCGGGGGTGGGAATGTGGGTCATGTGGACCTCGCAACGGGCGAGGTCCTGAAGATGCTCCATCGCCATCTGCGCCGTGGGGTTGGTCATCGCGCTGACGGCGAGCGCGATCAGCGTCTCCTCCAGGTCGAGGCTGACCGACCGGGCGGAGAGGATGTCCTTCTTGAGGCGGCCGATCGACTCGATGGTGGCCGGGGAGAGCAGGGGGAGGCGGTCGGGAAGGGCGGCGAGGTGCTTGATCGCGTTGAGGACAAGGCTCGAGGCGGCGTGCATGAGGGGGGAGTTCTTGCCGGTGATGATCGTCCCGTCGCGCAGCTCGAGGGCCGCGCCGCAGAAGACGCCGGCGTTCCCCTTCCCCCGCTCCTCCGAGTCGCGCGCGGCCTCGCGCGCCGGGCCGACCACCGGGCGGGCCTCGGGCTTCACCCCCACCTCCTCCATCAGCATCTCCGCGCGCCGCTCGCTCTCCGCGTCCGCCAGCCCCAGCACGTACTCGCAGCGGATCCGGAAGTAGCGCCGGATGATCTCGTGTCGCGCCGCGTCCTGGACCGCCGCGTCGTCGACGATCCCGAACCCGGCCCGGTTGACGCCCATGTCCGTCGGGCTCTTGTAGGGCGACTCGCCCATGATCCGCTGGAGGATCCGCGCCAGGAGCGGGAAGGCCTCCACGTCCCGGTTGTAGTTGATCGACGTCTCCCGGTGCGCCTCCAGGTGGTGCGGGTCGATCATGTTCACGTCGCGCAAGTCGACGGTCGCGGCCTCGTAGGCGATGTTGACCGGGTGCTTGAGCGGCAGGTTCCAGATGGGGAAGGTTTCGAACTTGGCGTAGCCGGCGTGGACGCCGCGGCGGTGCTCGTGGTAGAGCTGCCCGAGGCAGGTGGCCAGCTTGCCGCTGCCGGGGCCGGGGCCGGTGACGACGACGATGGGCTTCTCCACCTCGACGTACGGGTTCGCGCCGTACCCCTCGTCGCTGACGATCAGGTCGACGTTGGTCGGGTAGCCCTTCGTGGCGCGGTGGGTGTAGACGCGGACGCCGCGGCGCTCGAGCTTGTTCTTGAAGAGGACGGCGGCGGGCTGGTCCTGGAAGCGGGTGATGACGACGCCCGCCACGCCGAGCCCCCAGGACCGGAGATCGTCGATGAGCTTGAGGGCGTCGGAGTCGTAGGTGATCCCGAAATCGGCGCGCATCTTCTTCCGCTCGATGTCCCCGGCGTAGATGCAGAGGATGATGTCGGCCTTCTCCTTGAGCTGCTGCAGCAGCCGCATCTTGACGTTCGGATCGAAGCCGGGAAGCACCCGGGAGGCGTGCATGTCGAAGAGGAGCTTGCCGCCGAACTCGAGGTAGAGCTTGTTGTGGAACCGGGCGGCGCGCTCCAGGATCGCGGCGGTCTGCTCCTTCAGGTAGTTCCCGTTGTCGAACCCGATCGTCTTCGGCATGAGGGTCCCCCGGGCGCGGATGACGGTGGACGCGGAAGGCGCTACTGTATGCGCGCGCGGCGGCGCCGGCAAGGGGGAAGCACAAGACATTCACATGTCGCCGCGCATCTGGATTAGTCTATCTAATGTACGGCGCGCCGGAGAAGACGGGGGCAGGTCCAGCCACAAGAAGGCTGTCCACGACACCGCCTTCGCCATCCGCTTCCTCGGCCGCGCCACCCGGCCGATCGTCTACTCGGGCAAGTGAAGCCTCCCCGCCTAAAGGCGGGGCTTCCGGGCGAAGGCGGGTGACGCTCGCCATGCCGGGATTCGCTTCGCTCATCCCGGCACAGCTCGCTTGGCAACAGACGGCGCGGCATACAGCCGCCGCTCCGTCTGTTGCTTTCCGCGGGCGGGGCGTCTCTCTTTCGTGAGCGCGGCCGTCTATCATTATTGACGTCCCGAACGCCTTCCCTTATTATTTCTCGCCCACGTGACGTCCCGCCCGCGGGGGCAGGTCAGTCCTCGCCAACGGAGAGGGGCATCCCGGTGAATTCCCCGGTCGCGCCGCGGCCGCGCCGTGCCGCGGCCTGCCATCCGCTCTGCGTGCTTGCCCTGGCCGGGCTCCTCCCGGATCCCGCCCCCGCTTCGCCTGCGCCCCCTCCGGCCGGGACTCCGCGCCAGGTTATCGAGGCCCTCGGCGAGTCGATCCCCCGCGGCGGCTCCTCGCAGGCGATCGTCGCGCTCTCCCGCTTCCTCAAGACGGGCGACCCGGCCCTCCGCGCCGAGGCCGGCTACCACCTCGGCCTCGCCTGCCTGTTCGAGGGAAAGCGCGCCGAGGCGATGGCGGCCTGGGAGAAGGCTCTCGCCGCGGCCCCACCCCGCGGCGACATCTGGTCGGCGATCCAGGTGGCCATGGGAGACCTCCACCAGCGAAACGGGGACTTCGAGAAAGCCCTGCTGGCCTACGACACCGTCCTCGACGGCCGCCAGGGGGGCCGATTCGCGTTCGATGCGGCCGTCGCCAGCGGCGACGCCCGCATGAAACGGAAGGAATATGCCCTGGCCGTGAAAGCCTATGCCTGGGCGGAGCACTTCGCCAGGACCGGTTACGAGCGGCCGGCGGATGCCGGCGACCTGGGGCGGAAGCTGGCCGAGGCCCGGCGGCTCCTGGACGTCTACCGGAACGGGGCGGACGAGGTGCTCTTCCGGGAGGCGGAACGGCTGCGGGGGAGCTCGCGATGGCGCGAGGCACGCGAGCGATACGAGCGCATGACGGTCGCCTTCCGCGAAAGCCGCTACGCCCCCCCCTCGGCCTGGGCCGTCGGCGACTGCCTCGTCGGCGAGGGGCGCCTGGACGACGCCATCACGCACTGGAAGCAGCTCATCCGGCTGGACGAAAAGGGCCCGTGGCGGGGCCAGGCCTTCGTCTCGCTGGGGGATCTCTTTCTCGAGAAGCGCCTCGACTTCCAGAGCGCCCGCAAGGCCTACGAGCGTGCCTGCCAGTTGTACGAATCGGACGCCCGGCAGACCCCGGGATGGCCCGAGATCGGCTACGCGGTCTACCAGCGGCAGGGCCTGATCGCCTACGTCCTGAACCGGCGCGACGAGGCCGTCCGCTGGTTCTCGAAGGCCTCCCTGACGGACGCCCCGCGCCCCTACCTCGTCGTTTTCGGCCAGGTCCCCCTTGGCATCGAGGCGGTCGTCAGCAAGCTCCGTATGCGCGTCGAGATCACCCCCCCGGAGGCCCGCGGCGGCAGGCCGGAAACCGCCCTTCTCCTCGTCCTCGCCGATGTCCACTACGAGGCCGAGGATTACGCCAAGTCGCGGCCGCTCCACGAGCGCATCCTGGATCCGGAGACGAAAGCGGACCGGCTGCAGAGGGCCTGGGCCCTGATCCAACTGGGGCGGACGCACAACTGGGAATTCGAGTTTGACGCCGCCCTGAAACGGTACCAGCAGCTCCTCGACAAGCACCCCGACTGCCCCTGGGCACCCCGGGCCCTCCTCCTCATGGCGGCGGCGTACCACAACGGCGTCAATCAACGCAACGAGGCCCTCCGCTGCTACGACCGGCTGCTCCGCGACTACCCGCAGTCCGAGGACGCCGAGCGCGGGGCCTACTACAAAGGGTGGCTCCTCTTCAAGGGAAACCGCCCGAAGGAGGCCCGGGCGGCCTACCACGCCTTCCTGGCCCGTTTCCCCCGATCCGCGTATGCAGACGCCGTCAAACGCGACCTGGAGGCGATCCGCGAGAGCCTGGAGCCCCCGTCGGCCGCCCCGCAACCCCCTATCCTCTTGCGTCCGCCCCGAGAAGGAGGTCCCCGATGAAACGCCCCCTGACCCCCGGGCTGCTCCCGGGCCTTGTCCTGGGTGCCCTGTTCGCGATCCGGCTTCCTGCGGGCGCCGAAGAGGTCCCGGCGACCGTGACGATCATCCCGGACAAGGTGGCCTGCGCCGCCTTCAACGAGGCCAGTGTCCCGGGGTTGAACTGGACGTCCAATACGACGAAGACACTCAAGCTCACGATCCAGGCCCCCCCCGGAACCAAGATCGACGAGTCCAAGTGGGTCACCCGGGAGCCCGAGGGGATGCCGTGGGAGTCGAAGGACAACACCGAGTGCATCCCCGCGCACCACTGGGACTCGCCCGAATTCGTCCGGCCCGCGACGCAGTTCAAGGTCCTCTTCCGCGGCGTCTACTGCGAGGGATCGGGCGGGACCCGGGACTGGGACGCCGGCGTGCTCATGACCGACATCGACGCCGACGCGGACAACGACTTCGCCGTGACGGAGGAGAATCCCCGGCGGAGGCCGGCGCCCCCCGGCGATGCCGAGGCCCACGAGGAGGAGATCGCCGAGCAGGCGCCGGTCGTCAACAACCGCAGGGCGCCGGGCCTGCTCCTGGGCGTCAACCGCGGGTTCGACGAGGCGGACGAAGTCCTGCGGGCGTGGATCCAGGTCCAGGACCGGATCCGGCGCCAGCAGGACTTCGAGGTGGACGGGATCCGGCTGGCGGATCCGGACCTGGTCGAGGCCACCCTCGTCCAGAAGCGCCCGCCGGATCGGAACGGGAAGCCCGTCAAGTGCCACGCCACGCTGGCCTACGACCGCAATCGGATCCGGGTTTATCTCGTCGTGGGCGGTGCCGCTGCCCTGGTCGCCCCCGGCCAGTCGTACGAGGTGGACGCGAGTCCCTCCATCGTGCCGCCGACGACCGGCGACCGGAACGGCCGTGTGCAGAAGATCGGCGACGCGAACCAGCTGCTGCTGGAGGGTCTGCAGGCCAGCCCCGATCCGGGGGCGGACGCGATCGAGGTCACGCTCACGCCTGACGACGGCAGCATGAGCAGCCGCGACGCCCTGCACTACACGGTCCTCGACGTCCGCTTCATCCGACCCGACAACACGGACCCCAAGCCGGTCCTGGGCATCAGCAACCGGGTCACCACGCGGGACCTGGACGGGACGGACCCCGACAACTATCGCGTGGAAGTGGAGGATGCGACGATCCAGACGGGTACGATCCGTCGCCGCATCCAGTTGGAATCGCTGCGTCCCGCCTATCCGGGGCGGTCCTTCGAGCCGGCCCGGACGCTGGACGTCGACTTGGAGCGCGTGGGGACCGGCCGCGTCTTCCGCTCGCGCCACCTGCGTCTGGTCGTGGACGATCCGGATCGGAATTCCGACCGGGACCAGACGCTCCTCGTGGATGCCCTCATCGACGCACAGGGCGGTGGCGATGCCTCCGTGGAGATCCTCGACCAGATGGTCCGGGGCGTCTACAATCATGAAACGTATCCGGCTGTCCGCATCCGGACTTTCGCATCGGTCTCGGATCTGGACTTGGCGACCGGGACAAACGATGACAACCCCCGGCGGATCCGGATGCGGGTGATGAACGGCAGCCAGTCGGCGCCCGCCTCCATACGCCTGGGGCTGCTCAAGTGGTTCCGTCGCACCTTTGCCCAAGTCAACCTGGCCCCCCCGACACCCGACGACCTGACCGTGGGCGAGATGTCGAACCGGCAGAACCTGATCGCGATCGGGGACGCGGGACCGAACCCGGAATCCACCGCGACGGGGGGCGCGAACAGCCGTCTGCTGATCCTGTGCCGGCTGGCTGGGGACAAGAAGCCCAAGCAGGTGGAGGTTCCCATCCAGCCGGGGCACACCCCCCGTCAGGTGGCCGACAATCTGGTGACGGCCCTCGCGGCCGCCGACATTGCCGGCTGCACGGCCGCGACGAATTCGATGCGAAACCGCCATCGAACGCAACAGCAACGCGCGAGCGACGTCCCCTCGGCCGACGTCCTGCTCCCCATTACCGTCCAGATCCTGCAGGTCAACTCCTCGGACACGCGCATCAAGGCCGGCCTGGGAACCTTCAGCGGCACGATCCCCACGCCGGACCTCGAGGAGCTCTTCGTCGGCAACCGGGAGGCCCGCACGGCGCTCCGGAATTACCGGGACGGCATCCCGGACAACACCCTCGCCGTCTTGGTGGTCCCTTCAATCCCCCAGTCCGGGACGGCCAATCCGCTGGGCTTCGCCATGATGCCGGCCCGCTTCATGCGGGAAGACAGCGGGGAAAAGACCTGGCGCGGGCGGATTCCGATCCGGAACGCCTTTTTTATCGAGGCCGCCGCCCTCTCGACGAGGGAAGACCGGCACCCGTTTGCCGCTCCGCACGAGGCCTCCCACATCCTCCTGGACGACAGCCATGTCGCAGGTGACGCCTCGCAGCTCATGCACTTCCAGGCGCCCCCCTCCAACGCCGTGGGGGCACCCAAGCGGATCGCCAACCAGGCCCGTTCCTTCACCTTCAAGTACCCGGGCGCGCCTCCCGATCCGCTGAACGGCTTGAGCCGGCTCGCCAGCCCGCATCCGGTCGATGACCAGGAGGCTCAGATGCGCGGCTCCCCCTTCATCACCCCCGGGTTTTAGGACATCCGCCATGCCACGTGGTCCTGCTGGTCCTGTCGCAAGGCTTCTGGCCTTTGCGGCCTCGGTCGGAGGCGTCGTCCAGCCGGCCGCCTCCTCTCCCGGGACCGACGGGCCTCGCGACCCGAAGGCGCTCCAGGAGTCCCTCTACACCGATGCCCGCGACGGCGTCGGCCTCGCACCGAATCTGGACCCGGCGGCCGCCGCTCTCGCCATCCGGTCGGCTCTGTCCGACGCGCAGCGCGAGGCCAACCTCCCCGCCTGCATGGAAGCCATGCTCGCGTATCGCGCGTTCGATGCTGTCCCCCTCCTGAAGCCCCGATACGAGCGCCTTCGGGGCGCCCCCGGCGGACAGGACGTGCAGGCGCTCAAGGCGCTGGCCCTGCTCGGAGGACACGAGCCCGAGGTCTCCGGGTTCTGCCGACGGGAGGCCGCCTCGCTCCTGTCCGGCGAGGCCCTGGACGCTCGCGCGCAGAAGACGGGCGGCGAGGTGCTGGCCGCCGTTCGGGATCTGATGCTGACGCTCTGGATCACGGGCGCCCGGGACGAGCTGGCCGCCATCCGGAAGACGGCCCGGGAGGCCACGGAGGCGTTCCTCCGGAAGATCGAGAATCCCGATGCCGTCTCGCCCCAGGACGTCCAGCGCAACCAGCGGAATCTGGATCTTGTCCACTGGACGGAGGCGATGCTGGCCCGAATGGACGAGCGCGACCGCATCTATGCGGAGACCGGCAAGGACCGGCTGCTCCGCCTCGCCCGACTCTATCTCAACGCCCCGGAGCTCGACTGCGGCGACCTGACGGAATGCGTCGGCATCCTCCTGGTCCGGCATTCGCAGCCGGCCGGCGCATCGCTGGCGATGCGTCAGGCCCTGGACGAGCAGCTGAAGATCGAGAATATCCCGCAGCGTCGGCGCCTGCTCATCACGCTCGACGCCTTCGACTGGATCGCCCGTCACGGCGCCGGCCTGACCGACGGGGAGAAGAAACAGCAGGAGGGCATCCCCGCCGAGCTGAAGCGCCTCGGCGTCCCCGGCTACTGAGCCGGATGCCCGCCCCCGGCGCAGCGCCGGTTCACCCGCCCAGGTGCTCCACCAGGATCTTGACCCCGATCCCGATCAGCACCAGCCCGCCGACCACCTCGGGCCAGCGACCGAGCCTCCCTCCGATCCGGCTCCCGAAGAGGATGCCCGCCGCGGTGAAGGCGCAGGCCACGAGGCCGATGATGACGCTCGGCAGCCAGATCGAGACCTGCAGGAAGGCCATGCTCAGCCCGATGGCGAGGGCGTCGATGCTCGTCGCGAGCGAGAGGAGCACCAGCATCCACCCGCGCGTCGGATCGCCCGGCTTGGCCTCCGCCTCCTTCCGGCGCGCCTCCCAGAGCATCTTCCCGCCCACGAAGACGAGCAGGCCGAAGGCGATCCAGTGGTCGACCTCCCGGATGTGCGCCTCGACCGTCCGCCCCGCCAGCCAGCCGAGCACCGGCATCAGGAACTGGAAGAGGCCGAAGTGGAAGGCGAGGCGGAAGACGTGGCGGAAGGTCAG
>CAYUME010000022.1:0-17104 GCA_964445475.1 uncultured Planctomycetia bacterium | reverse complement strand
GGGCCGCGGGGCGGGGGAAAACGACGTCACCATCAGACCGAGGGCCTGCCTCCTCCTGTGTCGGCTCGCCATCCGCCGTTCGGACCGCCAGCCCGCCGCGGCCCAGCCGCACCTCCCGAAGCCCGGCCCCGGCATCCGGCCGGGCCGGAATCCGTTCCGGCTCCGATACCGTTTCATGGCCGCCCCGGTCCAGGGTGAGGAAGGCGGTGCCCGCCAGGAGGGCGGCGGCCGCGCCCGAGAGCCCGAGCCACAGGCGAAGCCGCCGGCCGCCCGGCGGGGCCTCCGAGGAAAGGGCTGCTCCCCGCCCGATCCCGCCGAGATGCAGTCGGAGGGAGGCGTGCAGCCGCATCTCCCGCACGAACGCGCGACGCGCGGCGTCGTCCCCGTTCAAGAGCGCCTCCAGTTCCGCGCGCCCGGACCCGTCGAGGAGCTCCTCGATGTGCCGCCGCGCCAGGTCGGCGATCCGGTCTTCGTTCGCGTTCACGGGGCGGTCTCCAGCTCGCGGTTCGCGCGCTCGATGCACGCCTGCAGGGCTTTCCGGATGCGGGACATCGTCGTGTAAACGGACTCCACGGGGCGGTTCATGCGCCGGGCCATCTCCGACACGCTCAGATTCTCGTGGTACCGCATCGCCAGCAGCGAGCGGGCGAAGCGATGGAGCCGGTCGAGGCAGAGCGCCAGCGCCCGCGAGAGGACCGGGGACTCCGGCGCCTCGAAGGCGATCGCCTCGATCGCCTCGACCGCGCCCGACGTGAGGGCGAGGGGCCGCCGGGCGCGCGTCTTGAAGTAGCGGAGCGCCTCGTTGCGGACGAAGGCGTACGCCCAGGCCCGGAAGTTCGTCCCCGTCTCGAACCGCTCGAACTTGTCGATCATGTCGACGGCCGCCTCCTGCAGGAGGTCCTCCGCGTCGGCGGCGGGGACGCCGATGGAGAGGAGATAGGCCAGGAGGTCCCCCTGGATCGGCAGGAACAGCCGGATGAACGCGGCGTGGGATGCCATGCCTCCCCCGACACCCCCGCACGAGGCGGGGGCTCTTTGCCTATACACCGCCCGCGGGGGGAAACCTGAACACGGAATCGGAGAAAGGAGGGCGGAGGCGGGGACCCGGCGACGCGCCCTATTTCTGATCGTCCGGACTCACGCCCCCGCCGCGGGCCTTGCGCCCCCCCTTCTTCGGGACCCGGCCATCCGCGGCGGCCGTCGGCGGCTGGTAGTCGCCGGACCCGTTGACCACCCACTCAAGGTCGGCCCGGATCCGAGGGGCGCCGACGCGGGGATCCCGGCAGCGGTCCCCGTACGCGAGAAGCGCCCGGCCCAGGTGCCGGACGACCTCCCGGCAGGCCGGATCCCGGAAGCGGTTCACCAGCTCGTCCGGATCCGCCTCGAGGTCGAAGAGCCAGGGCTCGTCGGAAGGGGCGAGCACCAGCTTGTACCGGCTCGAGACCGCGGCCAACCAGTTCTCCTCCGGGCCGCCCGTGCCGCGCAGGAAGGCGACATCCTCCCAGCCTGCGGGGGCCTTCCCCCCGACAAAGAGGGCGGAGGCGTCCCGTCCTTCGGCCTTCACCACCGCCGGAATGCGGATCCCCATCAGGGGCATGAGGGTCGGGAGAAAATCCACGCACGAGAGGGCCTCGCGGACGACCGTCCCGGCGGGGATCCGTCCCGGGGCGGCGATCACGAAGGGGATCCGGGCGGACCCCTCGTAGGGGACGCCCTTGTTCTGCCGGGCGTGCTCCCCGCGCAGGTCGCCGTGGTCGGACGTGAAGACGACGATCGTCCGCTCCAGGAGACCGTGCCGCCGGAGCGCGGCGAGGATCTTCCCGACGTTGTCGTCGATGCACTTCACCATGCCGTAGTACAGGTCCTGCCCGAAGCCGCACGGCGTCTTCTGCCCCCAGCTCGGCAGCTCCGCCTCCGGCTTGTCGTAGCTGCGGGGCTTCTCGTACGACTGGCCCTTGAACATCGTGTCGTACGGGGATCGCACCGTGTCCGGGCCGTGGGGATCGGGGAAGCTGACCATGTAGCAGAACGGCTTCTCCCGGTGCGCCTCGATGAAGGCGACCGCCCGGTCGGCCAGGAAATCGGTGGTGAAGCTCTTCTCGTCCGCCCCGGCGACGGCGTACGTCGGCTTGTCCCCCTGGCGCGCGGCGACCCGGGGCCCCTCCGCCGTCTCCTCGAGCTTCTTCCAGTGGCCGCGATTGAACATGAAACGGTTGTCCGCAAAACCGAACTGCCGCTCCGGCCCCCACTGCGGCTTGCCCGGCCCGTCCAGGTGCCACTTGCCCGCGTACCCGGTGGCGTACCCCTCCCGCCGGAGGACCTCGGCGAACGTGACGATGCCGCCGTCCATCGGGATGTCGTTGTTCACCACGGGGGTGTTCTGCGGGTACCGGCCGGAGACGAAGGCCGACCGCGAGGGGGCGCAGACGGGGGTGGTGGCGTAGAAGCGGGCGCAGACGGCGCCACGCTTCGCGATCGAGTCGATGTGGGGCGTCTCGACGACGGCCTTCCCCCACATGAAGGCCTGGGGCGGGGAAAGCAGGGCGCGGTAGCAGCCCAGCGTGCGGAAGTTGTGCTCGTCGGTCTGAATGACGAGCAGGTTGGGCGGCGGGTCGCCTGCGGCGGCGGCCGCGAGGGGAAAGGCGACGGAGAGGATCAAGACCGCAGCGAGCGCTCGCAGGATCATGGCGGAAGCCCCAGGAGCAGGAGGAAAGAGGGCGGCTCGCGCCGCCCGATCCCCCTCTGAGTGCCCCGCCGGGCGCGCGTCATACATCCCGAATTAAAAAGCCCCGGACCGTTGCCGGTCCGGGGCCTTCGATGCTCCGCACTCCGTTTTCGCGAGACCGAGCCTGCCGCTTATTTCTTCTTGGGCGGCACCGGGGGCAACGGCGGGGGATCGTCGTCCCCGGGGATTTCGAGCGGCATCTCGGGAGGAAGATCCAGGCCCTCGCCCTCTTCCGGGGTCCCGGAGGCATCGTCCGCCGCCATCCAGTCCGTCCCCTCGCCGCTCAACTGCTGCTGTTCTTCCGGCGACAGCTCCGGGGCCGCTTCGCCCTCCGCCGGAACACCCTCCTCCGCCCCCTGCTGGATGAAGGGGGCCAGTTCCACGCCGCCCTCGGCGCCGGGGGACCCCTCCGCGGGAACGCCCTCGACCGCCGCCTCGCCAGAGGGAGCCTCCTCCGTCGCGTCCTGTCCGGACGCCCCGTCTGCCGCCCCCTCCGGGGCCGCCTCCGCGGGCGCCGGGGACGCGGCCTCCTCCTCGACGGGCAGGCGCTCGATGACGGGCTCCGGCTCGATGATCGGCTCCCCGGTGATTCCCATCGCGGCGGCGGCGGCCAGGGCCTGCTCGATGGCATCGGCCGGGTAGTCGAGGTTGACGTTCTCTGTCTGGCCCGCGTCGGCCGGCACCTCCTCGGATACGGCCGGGACCATTTCCGTCACGGCCTCCTCGGAAAAGCCCTCGACAGCCCCCCCCTCCACGGGCGACTCCTCGACCGGCGCGGCCTCAGGGCTCGATTCCGGGACGGGCTGGACCTCGAGTCCCTCCTCGGGAAGCCGAACGACCTCCTCGGCCATCGGGGCCTCGGCCGGGGCCTCACCGGCGTCGATGCCCTGGACCGGGGGCAGGACCTGCTCCTGGACCTCGACGGGTGCGGGCTCGTCGGGAGCGGCCTCGGGGACTGCGGACATCCGGACGATCTGCCCGGGGGAACCGGAGACCGGCACGGAAGCGCCGGCCCGGGGAACCTCCGGCAGGTGAACGACCTGTTCGCGGGGCCCCTGGGGCCGGGCCTCCGGGATCTCTTTCATCTTCGGAAGCTGAACGACATGCCCCTGGGGACCGCGCTGACGCTCGGGCGGATCCTTCATCTTCGGAAGGGAGACGATCTGCTCGGCGGGACCGGCGTCCGTCTTTTTGGGTTTCGCGGGAACGACGGGCATGGAGACGACCTGCTGGCTGACGGGGCGGAAGCCGCCGGGCGACGGATCGGCGCCGCCGGGGAGCTTCTTCGGGGGCGGGAGCACCAGGCCCTGATTCTCGGACTCCGGCCTGCGGGGCAGCTTGGCTTCCTTCGGCTTCGAGACCACCTCGCCCTTCACGGAGGCAAGCCGGCTGTTGCCGTGGAGCGACGGGGCCTCGATCTCCTTCTTGACGCCGGTCCGGACGGCCATCTCCTCCTGGGCCGCGGCCAGACAGCCCGACGCGACCGACCGAAGGGGGTCACGGGCGAGGCGAATGCGCTTCACCTCGATGGGGAACAGGATCTTCTCGTACTCCTCCTGCAAGACCTGGATGAATCCCTTGACGAGCGAGGTGCCGCCGGCACAGACGAGCTCGACCGGGTGCGAGAAGGCGGGCAGGTCGCGAACGGTCTCCAACTGCCGCTGCATTGTGGTAAGCGTGTAGTGGATGAGCTCCCGGTAATAGATGCAGATCGCCTCCTCCTGCCGGTTGCGCGGATGGGTGAGGTCGACCCCGCTCTCCTTCATGGCAGTGGCCTGGGAGGCGGGGATGCCGAGGGCGCGCCCGACATTGATGTCGACCCAGTCGCCGCCGCGCGAGGTGGAAAAGGTGAGGGCGGGGACGGACTTGTAGGCGATGCAGACATTGAACATGCCGCCGCCGCAGGAGACGCCGATGCCGGTGAAGTCCTCGCTCTCGAGCTCGGACATGACGACGGAGTGCCCCTCGATGATGGACTTCGGGGTGAAGCCCTGCCGGCGGAGGACGGTCTCGAGGGCGCCACGGTGGTAGATGACGTTGCGATCGGCGTCGATGGGGTCGGCCGGGACGCAGAAGTAGACGAGCTCCCCCTGCTCCCGGGGGTTCCCGAGCACCTGGTGGATGACCATGCTGATCATCTGGAGCGAGTCATTCTCCAGGGGGCTGATCAGGCCGTCCTTCATCGGGCGGCGGGTCTCCTTCTCGAAGATGTTGGCGAGCTCGAAGGCGGGGTCGCCGATGACGTACATCCGGTTCTCGTGCATCACGTGGTCGATGCCGAGCTTGATGAGCATCCGCTTGGTGAAGGAGTCGTTCCGGACGTCGATGAAGGCGTTGCGCTGGAGGATGAAGTGGACGGAGCCATCGAGCGGGCGCCCGGCGGAGACGATGTTGGTGGTGCCGACGTCCAGGCCTCGGCCGGAGACGCACTCCACGAGCTCGGGGAACCCGAGGGCCTTGCGGAGCTCCGGGTCGAAGCCGGACTCCCCCGTCGTCTCCCCCCCCTCGGACACCTTGGCGGGGACCTCGACGGACTTGGCGATCTGCTTGACCTGCTTCGAGAGCGACTCCGTCATGCCCTTGGAATCGATGGCGTCCTTCAGCTCGAAGAACTGGTCCCAGAGGTCGGAGGCCTTGTCGGGCGGGGAGCTCTCGGCGGCCCGGATGAGCTTGGCCAGCTCGCGGGTCTGCTCGACACCGAGGTTCTTCTCGAGGACGAGGTCCGCCAGAAGCTTCTGGCGGGCCGGGGTGTCGATCTTGGAGATCTCGATGAGGGTGCTCTCGCGGATCTTCCCCTCGTCGCCCAGCTTCTTGACCTCGTCGCAGAGGCGCTGCAGGGCGATGATCTTGTAGATGCGGGACTTCGAGATGCCGCGCTCCTTGGCGACCTTATCGAAGAGCCGCGCGCCGTGGCCTTTGGGAGGCTTGGCCATCGTTCAGTCTCTCCGGGCCGGGGTTGGGGGGCGCCGGGCAGGGCCCCGTACGCTCCGGGCACGGGACCGTTGCGGTATCCGCCTTCCGCCCCCCGCGCCCCCCCGGTCAGGACCGGGGGAGGCGGGACCATCCTTCACGCCGCAGGGCCCCTTAGGACGCCCCCTCCGAGAGGGCGGCCATCAGCATCCCCTTGGCAACCGCATTAAAGGGGTCGTCCGCCAGCCGAACCCGCTTGTGTGGAATCGGGAACTCGAGCTTCTTGATCTCCTCCTGGCAGATGGTGATGAAGCCGCCCACCATCGAGGTGCCGCCCGCGAAGACGATGTCGATCGGGTCGGGGAAGGAGGGCATGTCCGAGGCGTTCTCGAATCGCTCCTTGATGTTGGTGAGCGTGTAGTTCAGGAGGTTCCGGTAGAAGATCCCGATCGCCTCCTCCTCGCGGGTCCGGGGCTTGGAGATGTCCATCCCGGTCTCCTTCCCCTTCTCCTTGATCATGGACGCCTTGGCCGGCTTGATGGCCAGGACGTGGGCGACGTTGTTGTCGATCCAGTCGCCGCCGCGGCTGATCGAGAAGGCCAGCGCGGGCATCGACTTGTACGAGACGCAGACGTTGAACATCCCGCCGCCGCAGGAGATCCCGATCCCCGTGAAGTCGTCCTCGGCCAGCTCCGCGAAGACCACCCCGTGCCCTTCGTAGAGGGGCTTCGGGTTGTAGCTGAGGCTCTTCAGGGCCCCCTCGAACACGTCCCGGTGGTACATGACGCTCGAGGTGCTGTCGATCGGGTCGGCCGGGATGGAGTAGTAGCAGAGCTCGTTGTCGACGCGGGGCTTGTCGAGGATGCTGTCGATGAGGAGGCGCATCACCGGCAGGGCGTCCGTCTCCTTCGGGCTGATGAGCCCGTCCGCCATCGGGCGCCGCGTATTCCGGTTCAGGACGTTGGCGAGGTCGAAAGCGGAATCGCCCAGCACATACATCTTCTTCCCCTGGACGACATAGGGCACCTTCAGGCGCGTCAACATGTTCTTGGAGAAGTTGTCCATCGGGACATCGATGAAGGCGTTCCGCATCTTGCGGACGACAACATTGCTTGCCTCGTCCTGCATCGCGGAGACCAAGTTGGCCGTCCCGATGTCCAGACCCTTCCCAAGCTTCGCGGACATGTAACGCCTCCTTTAGAAGGTATCGTGCGAGCCGCCCCACGCGGCCCGCATCAGGAACCCAACCTGCCGCCCCCCCGACACGCGACCCCGGGCCTCACTTCTTCTCCGTCGACCCGCCGCCCAGCCCGCCCTGCATCCTCTTGAGCTTGGCCAGGGCGTCTTCCATCTTCCCGCCCTTCGCCTCCTCCTGCTTGACGCCCTCGATGGAGGGCAGGTTGCTCTCCAGCTCCTGCTTGAAGAGGCTCTCGAGCATGCGCTCGCCGGGCCGGTATTCCACCTCCTCGCCGACGCCGGCTCCCACCCCGCGCATCCCGGCCATCTTCTTGGTCAGGTTGTCGGTCATGCGGGCGAACATCTTCTCGAGCTTGCCCGCCATCTCCTTGTCCTTGGAGCTGAGCTCCTCGAGCTTGGCGGCCAGGTTGCTTTCCTGCACGGCCTGGAACTTCTTCTCGATGTTCGCCTCGAGGGCGGCCAGCTTCTGGTCGAGGTCGCCGGTCGTCGACAGCCGCGCGAGCGCCTCGCGGTGCTTCGCCTCCTCGTCGAGGATCTGCTGCTTGAGCCGCGACACCTCCTGCTGGAGCGCCGCCCCGCCCTCCTCCCGCGCCCGATCCATCGATTTCCGCAGCTCGATCTGCTCGGCCAGCGTCCGGTTGTGCTCGGTCCGGAGGGACTGCAGGGCCTGCTGGGCCGCGCTCTCGGATTCCTGGGCGGCCTTGAAGCGCCCCTGCGCCTCCTGGACCTGCCCCTCGAGCGTCTTCACGCGGGCCTGGGTGTCCAGCTTCCGGAGCCGGTCGATCTCCGCCTTGGCCTCCTCCAGCTGGCCGTTCAGGACCCCCTGCTCGCCCGCCAGGCGCCCCGCCTGCTCGCGGAGCTTCTTGAGCTCCTTCTGGCCGGCCTCGACGCTGCCCTCCAGCTCGTGGACGCGCCCCTGGAGCACGGCGGTCTCCTCGTCGACGCGCTTCTGGATGTTCTGGCGCTCGACGTGCCGCTGCAGCTGCAACTGGCGCTGGAGATTCTCGACCTGCTGGACGAGCTCGCTCTGCCCGGCCTGGAGCAGCTCGGCGCGGGACTTGGCCTCGTTGTGCTCCCGCATGAGCCGGTCGAGCTCCTTGCGGGAGTCGGACATCAGCTTGGCCCGCTCCTCTTCGGCCAGGAGGCCGCTGCGCGCGGAGAGGACCCGCTCGACCGCCTGGCGGATGAGGTTCTGGATGCCCTTCTCGTCGAGGACCTTGACGCGCTGGATGCCGCGGCGTGCGAGATCGGAGAGGGTCGTCCGCGTCGCGCTCTGCTCGATAGCTTTCTGGATGTCCAGACCTTCAGCTTCGGGCATGGCTTGCACCCTCCGCACAAAAATCAACGAGGGCCGGACGCTCCGTCCCCCCGCAAACGAATCCCCCACAAAGGGCATACTTTATATCACGCGAGACAGGATAGTCAAAGGATTAAAAAAGACAGGGGTCCGCCGCCCCCCCGAAGGGGGGATTCGAAGCGTTCCGGCCTCGTCGGGCCGAAATCGGTTGAGATCACCTCCCCTTTTTGGAATAATGCGACCCCGGCGCCATCGCAACCCCGCGCCGTAAAACGTGTTCCACGATGAAGCCGATCCTCCAGGTCGCCCTCGATTTCCTGGACCTCTCCCGCGCACTCCGGTGCGCCCGCGAGGCCGTCGAGGGCGGTGCGGACTGGCTGGAGGCGGGGACCCCCCTGATCAAGAGCGCGGGCCTCGACGCCGTCCGCGCCCTGGCCCGGGACTTCCCGGGCCGCTATCTGGTGGCCGACTTGAAGGTCATGGACGCGGGGCGGACGGAGGTGGAGGCGGCCGCCAAGGCGGGCGCCCGGTGCGCGACCGTCCTGGGCGTGGCCAGCGAGGCGACGCTGGAGGAGTGCGTGGAGGCGGGGCGGAACGCCGGCATCGACATCTGCGTGGACCTCGTCCAGACGGCGGACCCCGCGGCGGCGGCCCGCCGGGCGGCCGCCATCGGCGCCCGTCACGTCAGCATCCACTGCCCGATCGACGCCCAGATGCAGGGCCGGTCGCCCTGGGCCGATCTCGCCGCGGTCCGCGCGGCCGTCACGTGCCCGGTCGCCGTGGCGGGCGGCCTCAACTCCGAGACGGCGGCCGACGCCGTCGCCGCCGGGGCCGAGATCGTGATCGTGGGGGGTGCCCTCACCAAGGCGGCCGACGTCGCGGCGGCCGCGCGGGCCATCCGCCGCGCCCTCGACACCGGCGAGAAGGTCGCCACCGACCTCTTCAAGCGCGGGGGGGAGGCCGACCTGCCGGCCCTCTTCGCCCGCGTCTCGACGAGCAACGTCTCCGATGCGATGCACCGGACGGGAGATCTCGTGGGGCTCCAGCCCGTCACGCCGGGCGCCCGGGTGGCGGGGCCGGCCTTCACGGTGCGGACCTACCCCGGCGACTGGGCGAAGCCGGTGGAGGCCATCGAGACCGCCGCCCCGGGAAGCGTCATCGTGATCGACGCGGGCGGCGTCCCCCCTGCCGTCTGGGGCGAACTCGCCAGCGAAAGCTGCCTCCAGCGCGGCGTGGCCGGCGTGGTCATCGACGGGGCCCTCCGGGACGTGGACGACATCCGGCGGCTGAAGTTCCCCGCCTTCGCCCGGCTCGTCACCCCCGCCGCGGGGGAGCCGCGGGGCTTCGGCGAGACGGGGATCGTCGTCAAGGCCGGGGGCCTCGACGTCGCTCCCGGCGACTGGATCGTGGGGGACGACACCGGCGTCGTGCGGGTCCCCCGCGCGAAGGCCGTCGAGGTCGCCAACCGCGCGATGCACGTCCTCGAGGCCGAGAACCGGATCCGCGAGGAGATCCGGCGCAAGAGCACCCTCTCCCAGGTGATCGAGCTGGCCAAGTGGGAGAAGCAGGTGCTGAAGAAGAACGAGGACGGCACGGGGTGACCGCGGGGGTGGAACCGGGACCGGGGACGGGCGAAGGGAGACGGCGTCCATGAAGTGCGAGAACTGCAACAAGAACCCCGCGACGTTCCACTACATGGAGCGTCAGAACGAGGAGATCGTCAAGGACGTCCACCTCTGCGAGGAATGCGCGCGCCAGAAGGGCATCCCCGCGATGCAGTTCTCCCTCTCCACCGTGCTCGGCCAGCTGCTCGACCCGCAGGCCATGACGGGAGGCCCCAAGGTGGCCAAGGAGCTGGCGGAGGTGACCTGCCCCGCCTGCGGGCTCCGCTACGCCGAGTTCCGGCAGCTGACGCGCCTGGGGTGCGCACGCGACTACGAGATCTTCCGGAAGGCGCTCCTCCCCCTCTTCGAGAAGATCCACGGCAGCACCCAGCACACGGGCAAGGTCCCGCCCCAGGCGGGGACGAAGCTCGCCCGCCAGCGCGAGCTCTTCGACCTGCGCCGGGAGCTGGAGCGCCACATCAAGGCCGAGCACTACGAGGAGGCCGCCCGCACCCGCGACCGGATCAAGACCCTCGAGACCGCGCTGCAGAAGGAACGGGAGACGGGGGACGACGACGCGACGGCGCCGGAGCGGCCGGCGTAGCGCGTGCGACGACCGCCGCCGTGAACGCATGAACCGGGATGCCCGATGACGCAATTCATCGACCAGCTCGTGACCCAGCTCGGCGAATGGCTGAAGGGCGAAGGCCCCGAATCGGACATCGTCATCAGCTCCCGGCTCCGCCTGGCCCGCAACCTCGCCGACTACCCCTTCAACACCCGGGCCTCCGCCCCCTCCCGCAAGGAGGTCGAGCTCCTGCTCAAGGAGACGCTCGCCGGCGAGGCGGTGGGCCGCGGCCTCGCCTACATCTCCCTCGGCCACGCCCCCCTCGTCGACCGGCAGGTCCTCCTCGAGCGCCACCTCATCAGCAAGGAGCACGCCGCGCTCGGCAAGGAGCACAACGGGGTCGTCGAGCGCGGCGTCGCGATCAGCTCCCAGGAGAACCTCGCCATCCTCGTCAACGAGGAGGACCACCTCCGCCTCCAGTGCCTCCGCTCCGGCCTCCAGTTCGAGGAGGCCTGGGAGGAGCTCAATGCCGTCGACAACGCCATCGCCCGGACCCTCAAGTACGCCTTCTCCCCCCAGTTCGGGTTCCTCACCTGCTGCCCCACCAACGTGGGGACGGGCCTCCGGATCTCGGTCATGCTCCACCTCCCCGCCATGGTCATCACCAAGCAGCTCGACAAGGTCTTCGAGGCCCTCTCCCGCATCAACTTCACCGTCCGCGGCTTCTTCGGCGAGGGCACCCAGGCGATGGGCGACTTCTACCAGATCTCCAACCAGATCACCCTCGGCAAGCCCGAAGACGAGATGATCCGGGACATGCAGAAGGTCGTCCCCCAGATCATCGGCTTCGAGCGGGACGTGCGGCAGAAGCTGCTCGACCAGAGCCGCGAACGGCTCGAGGACAGCGTCTGGCGGTCGCACGGCATCCTCCGCGCCGCCCGCTGCATCACGACCGAGGAGACGATGGAGCGGCTCTCGGCGCTGCGGCTGGGGGTCCACCTCGGGCTGCTGACCAGCGTCCCGATCCGGCTCATCAACGAGCTCTTCATCTACACGCAGCCGGGACACCTGCAGAAGCTGGAGGGGCGCCCCCTGGAGCCGGCCGAGCGGGACATCGCCCGCGCCTCGCTCATCCGCCGCAAGCTGGGCACCGCCTAGGCTTCGCCCGAACACGCGCGCCCGCGACTATCCCGTCAGGCCCTGAAACCGGTCGCGACTGGCCGCGGGACACACGGCAACCCCGGAGGACCCGCCGCATGCCTCCGTTCCGCATCGGCCCGTGGCTCATGATCGCCGCGATGATCTGTTTCGCGCTGGCGGCCTTCCTCCTGGTCTACCGCCTCATCGCGGCGCTGATCGTCGCCGGCATCCTCGGCCTCGCCGGCTGCACCCTCGTCGGCCTGGGAACCACGCTCTGGCGGGCGGAATCGGAGGCCCGACGCCGGATGGGAGGACCGGGGCCTCGCCCGGGCCCGGAGGAGATCAAGGACGCGGAGGGGACGTGGCGGAACGGGGAACCACCGACAAAGGATTGACCCCGCTCTACGCTCGCCGCTCCACGCTCTTCGCGCCCCCCCTCCCCCCCCTCCCAGCGCCCCCGATCATCCACCGCCCGATCTCGCAGGCCAGCGCCGCGGCGGCGCCGGCCAGGGCGAGGAGGGCGACCAGGAGGGCGAGCGTCCGCGGCACCGGGGGGCGCCCCGCGCGGACATCGGCCCCCGCGCGGCCGGCCTCCGCCCGCGCGTCGAACGCCTCCGCCTCCCGCCCCGCCTCGCGCGCGAGCGTCTCCGCCGCCGCGTCCACCGCCTCCCGCTGTTCCGCCGGGAGCACCAGGTAGCCGGCCCCCCCGGCGGCCGCGACGAGCAGCGGGGCGGCGAGCAGGAACTTGAGGCGCGCGAGAACGGTCACGCGGGGGCCGCCCAGGAAGAGGGGAAGCAGGAAGGAGAGCAGCATCTGGAGGAGGACGCCGGCCACCGCGGCCAGGGCCACGTAGAGGGTCAGCTCGCCGTCCGTGATCCCGCGCAGCCGGAACCACCCGGCCCGCATCGCCGCGCCCGCCCCGGCGGCCAGCGCGGCGGTGAACAGCATCGTGACGGCCGCCGAGACCCCCAGTCGCCACAAAAAGGGGGCCCGCGACGGCGCGTGCGCCCGCTCGTTCGTCCCCATGTTTAACTGCCCTCCGCGCCCGCCCGGACCGACGCGCTTATTCTACACCCTGGCGCGCCGGTCATGTTAGCATGCCCCCCCATGAACTGGAACGAGCTCCTCACCGGCTACCTGACGACGCGCGGCGGCCGCCCGAAACGGGAGGCGCTCGCGGACGAGGTCTCGCGGCTCTCCGTCCTCTTCACCCACCCTCACGAGCGCGCCCGGCTGCCCCGCGGGTACCTGGACGACCGGTCGACGCGCTCGGCCTACGCCGCCTACTTCACCCCCGCCAATGCCGGCAAGGTCGAGCGGGCCCTCCTGGAGCTGGCCGCCGCCGACGCCGCCTTGTTCCGCCGTCCGGCCCTGCGCGTCCTCGATCTCGGCTGCGGGACGGGGGCGGCCGGGCTGGGCCTGGCCGCGGCGCTCGGGAGCGCCGCCCCCGCGCCCCGCGTCCGCTACGAGGGCCTCGACGTCTCCACGCCCGCCCTCGACGACGCCCGGTGGCTCCTCGGGGAGGCCGCCCCGGGGTGGGACCTCCGCACCCGGGCCTCCGACCTCGCCGCGGCCGCCGCCGGTCCGCCCCGCGACCTGGTCTTGCTCGTCGACACGCTGAATGAGGCCGCGCTCGCGCAGCCCGACCCGACCGCCGCCGGCGCGGCGCTCGTCCGCCGGGCCCTCGGCCTCGCCGCGCCGGACGGGTACCTCGTCGTGATCGAGCCCGCGCTCCGGACGCTGACGCGCCTGCTGCACGCGGTCCGGGACCGCCTCGTCGCGACGGAGCCGGGGATCCGCGTCGTCGCCCCCTGCCTCCACGCGCGCCCCTGCCCCGCCCTCGCCCGCGAGGACGCCTGGTGCCACGAGGAGCGGGCGTGGGAGCGGCCGGGCGTGGTCGCGGACGTCGACCGCCGGATCCGCCACGACAAGCGCTGGCTCAAATACGCCTGGCTCGTCCTGACGCGGGAAGGTCGCACGCTCGGGGAGGCGACGGACGCGCGGACGCCGACGGGCGCGACGGCCTGGCGGGCGGTCACGAACCGGCACGACGTCAAGGGCAAGGCCCGGATCGCGGGGTGCGGCGCCGCCGGCTGGTGCGATCTCGAGTGCCTCCGCCGCCACGAGACGGAGGCGACGCGCCCCTTCTTCGGGCTGGAGCGGGGGGACGTCTTCACGCTGGGAGGCGGGATGCCCGCGGATGGCCGTCGCCGGCTCGGGCCCGAGGACCGCGTGACGCGCCCCACCGTGGACGGCGCAGCTCGGGAATGACACCGGCGGGAGGAACGAGCCCTCCCGCCTTCTCAAGGTCCATGTCCACAGCTCACTTCTCGGCTCCTCCGTCCTCCTTGCCCTTCTCCTTCAGCTTCGCCTTGTAGCGCATGAGATTCTTCCCCGCACCGGAGGCGGCGATCTGCGTCACCGCCTGGCCGACGGAGAGCTGGATCGGGCCGGTGAGCTCGTAGTTGACGATCCAGCCGCCGTCCAGGGCGACGTGGAGGAATCCCTGGGGGGCCAGCTCGAGCTGCAGGGCCTGCGTAAGGTCTCCGATCTGCCCGCTCCCCTTGAGCTGCATGAGGATGCGGGCGCACTTCACCCCGTCGGACGTCACCACCCCCTTGTACTGGCACTTCCCCTCCACGCTGTGCATCGCCGGGTTGTAGGCGAAGCTGAAGAGGGCGCGGCCGACGGTGTCGGGATCGACCGTCCAGATCTGGCCGGGCTTCACCTCGCCCTCGGGGAAGGTGCTGTAGAGCTTCTCGGCGAAGAGGAGGTCTCCCTTGTCGTCGTCGGCGATCGGCGGCGGCCCGAGACCGCCGAGGCTGCCGGGGGCGACGGGCGCCGCGAGCGCGCCGCCGGTGGACATCGAGTCCGGCGGCGTGGGCTCGATGCGGACGATTGCGTGACCCAGGAAGCTCACCCAGACCCGGCGCCGGTGCAGCGTGGTGTTCTGCTTCTGGCGGTCCTTGGACGCCCCCTTGAGCTGCTCCTTGGTCGCGGCGGAAAAGTTCAGCTCGAGCGTCCGGTTGCCTTCGGGAGTGGCCTCGGCGATCTTCTGCGTGTAGGCGCGCACCTTCTGCTCGAGCAGCTTCCACTTGGCCTTGGTGCGCCCCCCGAGGCCGTCGGGGAGCTGGACGTCGAGGTCGGCGTCGGTGAGCGTGGACTCCTCGACCTCGAGGACCTGGCCGGCGGGAATCTTGTGGACGAGGGTCACGCCCGGGGCGGCGGCGACGGGGAGGGCCAGGGCCAGGACGGCGGTCGCCGCGGCAAGGCGTCTCATGGCGTGCCTCTCAGAGAGGGCCTCGGAAGCCCGGGAAGCTCCCCGTCCGGCGCTTGTCTTCATCTATAATACTTCCCACGGGCTCGAAAGTTTCATGTTTTTGCGCCATGCAGGCCCTGACGGCCATCCTCGTGTCCGTTCGGCTCACGCCGATCCCGTGTCGCGCGCCACGGACAAGCCGTCCCTCTCGATCCCTCCCGCCCCGTCATGCCGTCCCGACGACAAGGCCCGCCCGGCCCGGCTGCGTCGTGCGCGCGCATTTCTCCGCGACGCCCTTTACCGTCGCGTGCGCCGCGCGTCCAAGGGACAGCCCCCCCCGCGTCCCCGTCAGGAGAACGCCCATGCGCGCCGCCGCCCTGGCCGCCCTCGCCCTGGCCGCCGCCCTCCCGGCGTCCGCCCAGCCCCAGGCGCCGAACGCCCCCGCCAAGCTCGCGCCCGGATTCGAGCAGCGGGTCTACGACCTCGCCGTCTTCATGGAGCGCATCGCCGACCAGCCGGGACCGGTCCTCGGGCAAAGCCCTCCGGCCGCCGCGCTGGGTGGCATGATGGGAGCCACGTTCACCTTGGAGGAGCCCCGCTCGCCCGGCGGCGGGGCGGAGGTCCTCATCGAGCTCATCCGGACCAACATCGCCGAAGACTCCTGGACCGACAAGCGGGTCTCCATCCAGGCCATGGGCGAGGAGCTGATCGTCGTCCAGACGCCCGCGGTCCACGCGAAGATCGCCCAGCTCGTCGCCTTCCTCCGCCGCCAGACGGAGCTCCAGATCGCCGTGGAAGGGACGGTCGCGAAGGTCGAGAACGCCCTGCTCGACGAGCTGCGCGCCGGCGCGCCGAGTCCCGCGGCGCTGTCGGACGAGGCCGCGAAGGCCCTCCGGGAGGCCCTGGCGAAGGGAGAACGGGCCTCGTCCCTGCGGACCGTCCGCGCCACCGCCCGGAACGGCCAGCGGATCAGCCTCACCGCCCTCACCCAGCACGGCTACATCCAGGACTACGACATCGAGGTGACGACCGCGGCCGCGGCCTGCGACCCCATCATCGGATACCTTCATCTGGGCGCGGTGCTCGACATCCGCCCCCTCTTCACGCGCGGCCACCTCGCCTGCGAGGTCCGCTTCTCTCACCAGACCGGCGCCCTGCCGATCCCCTCCTTCGAGACGGGCGTGACGGGCATGGGAAGGCTCCAACTGCCCGAAACGGCCCTCTCCGAGACCCAGACGACCGTGGCCGCCCGGGACGGCCAGACCCTGCTCGTCGGCCGCATCGGCCTCGCGGACCCGACAGATCCCGCCGCCGCGACGTCCCTCTGCTTCTTCATCCGCCCGACGCTGGTCCCCATCGAGGACGTGCCCGCCCCCGCCTCCGAGGAGAAGCGCCAGATGCGGATCTTCGACGTCGGCCTGCTGACGGCCCAGGTCCGCGACTTCCCGGGCCCCGGCCTGCAGCTCGTCCCGGAGTGCGGCGCCGCCATCATGGCCGAGGACGGGGGGCGCGAGGTCGTCTCCCCCGAGGCCCTGATCGAGGCCATCCGCCACAACATCGCCGCGGAGAGCTGGGACAACACGCGGAACTCGATCGGCGTGAACGAGGGGCTCCTCTATGTCCGGCAGACCCCGGACGTCCTCGACGCCGTCAAGGCCTACCTCGACGACCTGGCCTCCCGCCGCTGGCGGATGATCGCCACGCGGACGGAGGTTCTCGCCGTCGACGACACCGGCCTCCGGGACCTCCAGGCCCGGTATCCCTCCGTGGCCGCCGGCGTCATGCGGCTGGACGCAACGGAGGCGGCCGGGATCCTGGCGCGCGCCGCGAAGGGGGACGGCCTCGCCCTCGCCGCCTCCGGCGAGCTCGCCGGCATGAACCGCCAGCGCGTCCACGTCTGCCGCGCGAACCAGCTGGCCTACGTGCGCGACTACGACATCGAGCTGGCCTCGATGATCGCCGTCCACGACCCGCAGGTCGATCTCGTCGAGGACGGGTTCGTCATGGACTGCCGGCCGGTCCTGACCGGCGACGGGAAGACGATCCACGCCGAGGTCCGGTTCTCCTACAGCCGGCTCGATCGGCCCGTCCCCCTCGAGGCGGTGAACGACAAGGGGATCCGGATTCACCGCCCGTCCGTCTCGATCGCCCGCTGGCGGACGGCGGTCGTGGCGGAGGCCGGGGCCTGGTACCTGCTCGGCGGCGGCGGGCCGGTGACCGTCGGCGGCGCGGAGCGCCACCTGCTGGCCATCGTCCGGTTCGTCCCCGCGCCGTGAGGCAGGCCGGAGGCACGCTCACCACCCGGAGGGATTCCCATGAGAACGATCGCCGGACTGGCGGCCGCCGCAGGGCTTGGCCTGCTCGCCGCCGCGGGGTGCACGTCGACGGGCGCGGACGGACGCCT
>CAYUME010000021.1:0-17126 GCA_964445475.1 uncultured Planctomycetia bacterium | reverse complement strand
TTCCGAAAGATCCAGATCAAGGTGGACGACCCGAAGAGCCCGCTCACGGCCGTCTACGGGGGACAGCCCTTTCCCTTCGAGGACGAGGTGTACATCTTCAAGGAGCCGTACAGCCGGGAGAAATTGCGGGTGCTGCTGAGCATCGACTATGCGAACTCCCCCGACGTGCAGAAGAAGGAGGAGGCCTCGGTCAAGGGCGGCAAGAAGGGGTCGATGCGGGACGACCACGACTACGCCATCGCGTGGGTCCGCCCCTGGGGCCAGGGTCGCGTCTTCTTCTGCTCCTTCGGCCATCTCAACGAGATCACCTGGAACCCGGCCGTCGTCCGGTTCACTCTGGCCGGCATCCAGTACGCCCTGGGCGACTTGAAGGTCGACGACGCGCCGGTGCCGGGCGGCAGGTAACCCGTTCCGGTCCGGCCCGCTGCTCCGCCGTCATGCGGCTCGTCCCGCCCTCGTTTCGACGAAGGCGGACACGCTTTCCCGCCCCGGGACCGGCCCCGCCCGCTCCGACTGAAGCGTCGTCCGCCCGGATGGGGCGCATCCCGGCAAAATCTGGACCGCGGATCGCTTTTGACGTATAGGTGAACGGCATCCCGGTCCCGCGCCGGTCGCGCGGGCTCGCGCTCAAGCCGAGGGATCGCCATCCTCTCGAGAGGAGATGCACGATGAGAAGCCTCCGCCGGATCGCGTCCTGGGCCGCGTGGGCTGTCCTCGCCGCCGCGTCCGTCCCCGGGCGGGCGGCCGAGGCGCCGGCGCCCGACGAGCCGATGAGCGTCTGGTTCGACAAGCCCGCCCGCAATTTCCACGAGGCCTGCGTGCTGGGGAACGGCCGCCTCGGCGCCATGGACTTCGGCGGCGTCCGCAGGCTCCGCGTCGTGCTGAATGAGTCCTCGCTCTGGTCCGGCGGCCCGTACGACGGCAACAACTACGAGGCCTACAAGTGCCTGCCGGAGGTTCGGGAGAAGCTCTTCGCCGGCGACATCTCCGGCGCCTGGGGCGCCCTCGGCCGCGGGTTCCGCTACGCCGACGGCGTGCGCGGGTGGGGCGACATCAACCAGTTCGGATGCTACCAGACGCTCGGCGACCTGACCGTGGTTTTCGGCGGCGAGGCCCCCGCGCAGACAAAGGTCACCTCCCCCAGCGGCCACGAGGACGGCGACGGCAAGACGATCGCCAACTGCGTGGACGGCGACCCCGGCACGAAGTGGTGCGTGGACAAGGCCGGCCAGGCGGTCGTCTGGCAGCTCGCGCTGGCCGAGGCGAAGGCGGTCCCCTCCTACGCGCTGACCAGCGCCGACGACGTGCCGACCCGCGACCCTCAGGTCTGGGTGCTCGAGGGGTCGGCGGACGGCAAGGCCTGGACCGAGCTGGACCGTCGCAGCAACCCGGGCAAGCCCTTCCCGCGGCGGCACCAGACCCAGTCCTTCAACATCGCGAAGCCGGCCCCCTACCGTTTCTACCGCTTCACCTTCACCCCGCAGGAAGCCTACTTCCAGGTGGCGGAGATCGCCCTCGCCGGCATCGGCGCGGCGACGGCGGCACCCGAGCCGGCGCCCGAGGGGTACCGCCGCGACCTCAACCTGATGACCGGCGTCGCCACGACGCGGTACATGCAGGACGGCGTCGCGTTCGCGCGCGAGCTGGTGGCCTCCAAGCCCGACGAGGTGGTCGCCCTGCGGCTGAAGGCCGGCAAGCCCGGCGCGCTCGCGTTCTTCGCCGCCCTGACGCGCCGGCAGGATGCCGCGATCCGCGCCGACGGCTCGCTCCACGTCGTGGAAGGCCGGCTGAAGTTCAACAAGCCCGGCGGCGGCGGCGAGGGCATGCGCTATCTCGCCCTGCTCGCCGCGGTCACGAAGGGCGGCACGTCCTCCACGACCGACGCGGGGATCGCGGTCGAGGGCGCCGACGAGGCGACCCTCCTGGTCTCCGCCGGGACGGACTGGATCGACAAGGGGTATGCCGGGCTCGCGCGCAAGCGCCTCGACGCCGCGCGGGCCAAGCCGTTCGAGGCCCTCCGGGACGGCGCGGCGGCCGACCACCGCCGGTACATGGATCGCGTGAAGCTGGTCCTCCCCGAAGGGCCGAACGCGAAGCGGCCCACGCCGGAGCGCGTCAAGGAACAGGAGCGCAACCCGGACCCGTCGCTCTCCGCCCTCTACTTCCAGTTCGGGCGTCACCTGATGGTCTCCGGCTCGCGGCCCGACTCGCAGCTGCCGACCAACCTGCAGGGGATCTGGGCCGAGGAGTACGACACGCCGTGGCGCGGGGACTTCCACAGCAACATCAACCTCCAGATGAACTACTGGCCGGCCGAGACGGCCAACCTCTCCGAGTGCCACCTGCCGCTGCTGCGGTTCATCCGGAACGTGGTCCCGGAGGGGCGGAAGACCGCCAAGGCCTATTTCAACGCGCCGGGCTGGATGGCCAACCACACGCAAAATCCCTGGTACGACACCGCGCCGAGCTACCTGCCCGCCTGCATCGGGCCGACCTGCGGCGCGTGGCTGGCCCAGCACGTCTGGACGCATTACGCGTTCACGCTGGACGCGGCCACCCTGCGCGAGTACTACCCCGTTCTGCGCGGGGCCAGCGAGTTCATGCAGGCCGTGCTGGTCGAGCACCCGAAGACCCGGGAGCTGGTGGTCCTGCCGTCCAACTCGCCGGAGAACAGCTACGCCTACGTCGACGCCTCCGGCAAGAAGCAGCGCACGGCCCTCTGCGTGGGCTCCACGATGGACCAGCAGATCACCCGCGAGCTCCTGAAGAATACGGCGGCCGCCGCGCGCATCCTGGGGATCGACGAGGCGTTCGCGAAAAGCCTCGACGACACCCGGGCCCGGCTGGCGCCGACGCGGGTGAACGCCGAGGGGCGCATCATGGAGTGGCTGGAGGACTTCGAGGAGACGGAGATCCACCACCGCCACGTCTCTCACCTCTGGGGGCTCATCCCCGGCAGCGAGATCAACCCGTCGACGCCGGAGCTCTACACGGGGGCGCGCCTCTCCCTGGAGCGTCGCGGCGACGCCTCCACCGGCTGGTCCATGGCCTGGAAGGCCAACTTCTGGGCGCGCCTGCACGACGGCGACCGGGCCCACAAGCTGCTTTCCATGCTGGTCGCCCGCGGGGCGCCGAACCTCTTCTGCCTCCATGCCCCCTTCCAGATCGACGGCAATTTCGGCGGCTGCGCGGCCGTCCCCGAGATGCTGCTCCAGAGCCAGGAGACCACGAAGGACGGCAAGCCGGTGCTCGAGCTCCTGCCGGCCCTGCCGGCGTCCTGGCACACCGGCCGCGTGACCGGGCTCCGCGCCCGCGGCAACGTCCAGGTCGACATCTCGTGGAAAGACGGGAAGGTGTCCGACTTCCGCCTCACCGCCACCGCGCCGCGCGACGTCACGGTCCGCGTGAACGGAGAGACGAAGACGGTGAAGGCGGGGGCCCCCTGAGGAGACGAGAGGCGATCCTGCCGGCGGCTGCGACAGGCCGGTCCGCTCGGGGCCCGTCCCCCCTTGACCGTGCCTTGTGACAGACGATAGGACCGGACGGGGGGGCGGCAATTCCCTGTGCGCCTTCCGGCTCCGGCCGGACGCGCCACGGGGCCCTCTGGAGAGGCGGTCGTCGCCGCCCCGCCGGACGGGAACCTTGACATTCCGATGTTCGCCGACTAGCAACGCAAGGCCTTTTCCCGTATAGACAGGCATGAAGCCCCCGACTCCTGGAGCCCCCATGGCCGGTCTCGCAACGCGATGGACGGCGACCCTCCTGGCCATCGGCCTCCCGGCGCTGGCCGGGGCCGAGGTCAAGGCGGTCTGGGAGCGCGACGCCGGTGACGCGGCGTCGGCCCCGTTCCATTTCAAGGGCGTCCCCGCCCCCTCGTCCACCGACGCGGCGACGAATGCGGAGATCGCCGTCATCGCAGGCCAGCCGGACCCGAACGGCGCGGACGTGGAGGCCCTGAACGACGGGCAGCTCCCGGCCGGCGCCGACCAGCCCGACGCCTGCCTCTTCTTCAACGCCGGCACCGCCGGCGGCCGCATCCTCCTGGACCTCCGCCAGAAGACCGCGATCCGGCGCATCAACACCTATTCGTGGCACGGCGGCTCGCGCGGGCCGCAGGTCTACCGCCTGTACGGCAGCGACGGATCGGGCGACCGGTTCCAGGCCCGCCCCGCCCCGGAGGCCGACCCGCTGAAGTCCGGCTGGACGCTCGTCGCCTCCGTCGACACCCGGCCGAAGGAGGGCCGGAGCGGCGGGCAGTACGGCGTCAGCCTCGCGGACGCCGCCGGCGTCGCGATCGGCCCCTACCGCTACCTGCTGATCGACGCCTCGGCCACCGATCCCGCGGATCGGTTCAGCAACACCTTCTTCAGCGAGATCGACGTCGACGACGGCGCCGTCCATGCCGCGAAGCCCCGGCCGGCCGGCATCGCCATCGACTGCTCGGAGACGCCCGAGCTGAAGGACTGGGTCGAGACGAAGCTCCGGCCGGCGCTGGAGACCTGGTACCCGAAGATCGTGGAGATGCTGCCCAGCGACGGCTACCGCGCGCCGACCCGGCTTACCGTGACGATCAAGAAGGAGATGGAGGGCGTGGCCTACACGGCCGGCACGCGCGTGGTCTGCGCAGGGCCCTGGTTCAAGCGGAACCTGGAGGGCGAGGCGGTCGGCGCCGTCGTCCACGAGCTGGTCCACGTCGTCCAGCAGTACGGCCGGACGCGCGGCAATCCCAATCCCGGCTGGCTGGTGGAGGGCGTGGCCGACTATATCCGCTGGTTCCTGTTCGAGCCGGCATCTCTGCGTCCCCGGCCCGACCGGGCCCGGGCCAAGTACACCGACAGCTACCGCGTGACGGCCGCGTTCCTGAACTACCTGATGGAGACACAGAACGACCAGCTCGTCAAGCGTCTCAATGCGGCCATGCGCCAGGGCCGCTACCGGCCCGAGCTCTGGGAGGAGCTGACGGGCAAGACCGTGGATGCGCTGTGGACGCAGTACGCGGAAGATCCCGGGAAACGCTGATCGCCGGGCGGCGGGGGCCGGCGTCCCCGCCCCTTCGAAGACCGGTCGCGGGCCAGCGGGGGGCTCGTGCCGATTCCCCCTTTCGCGGATGGGGCGGAGAGCCCCGCGACGACGGCGCCGCGCTGGCGCCCGGAAACGACCCAGGGGCCCGACACACGGATGCGCCATTCCGGGGAAAACGCGACCCGCTCCAAGGCCGATCCGTCCGTTCGTGCGGCCGAGGAGGCCGGCCTCCGCTACGTCACCGATTTCGGGCCCGGCATCCGGCGGACGCGCGCGGGCCGGAAGGGGTTCCGGTACCGGGACCCCCGGGGCCGGGCCATCCGGGACCCGGGAAGGCTGGCGCGCTTTCGCGCGCTCGCCATTCCGCCCGCCTGGAGCGACGTCTGGATCTGCCCCCATCCCGACGGCCATATCCAGGTCACCGCCCGGGACGCGAAGGGCCGGAAGCAGTACCGCTATCATCCCCGGTACCGCGAGACCCGGGACGGGACGAAGTTCGACCGGATGCTGGAGTTCAGCGAGGTGCTGCCCCGGCTCCGGGAGCGCGTGGAGCAGGATCTCGGCGCCCGGGGCCTCACCCGGCGGAAGGTGCTGGCCACCTGCGTGCGGCTTCTGGAGAAGACCCTCATCCGCGTGGGAAACCCGCGCTACGCGCGGCAGAACCGGTCCTACGGGCTCACGACCCTCCGGCAGCGGCACGTGACGGTGACGGGGTCGCGGATCACGCTCGACTTCCGGGGTAAGAGCGGCGTCCACCGGACGGTCTCCCTGGAGGACCCCGTTCTCGCGCGGACGGTCCAGCGTTGCCAGATGACGGGGGGCGAGACGGTCCTGCGCTACCTCGATTCGGAGGGGGCCTTCCAGGCGGTCGGCGCCGCGGACATCAACGACTACCTGCGGCAGGTGACGGGCCGGCTCGTCACGGCGAAGGACTTCCGCACCTGGGCGGGCACGATGTACGCCGCCGCCGCGCTGCGCGACATCGGGACCGCCACCGGCCCGACCCGGGCCCGGAAGTGCATCGCGCAGGCGATCGACCGGGTGGCGGAGCGGCTGGGGAACACGCGATCCGTCTGCCTGAAGTACTATGTCCACCCGTCGGTGATCGAGGCGTACGCGGACGGGCATGTGGTGCCCGCCCCGCCGTCGCCCGGGGGCAAGCGCTCCGGCCGTCCGCCGGCTGCGCTCCGCCGCAACGAGGCGGACGTGCTTCAGCTGATCCACCGGCACCTGGAGCGCCGGCGGGACCCCGGACGGATTTTTTGTAGATAAGAGATTGCGCCCCGCTATAATCACAGGGGCTGACAGGCCGTCGGACCGCCACGGGGTTCTCTCCGCCCGGGTGTCTTTTAGGGGAAAGGGCCGGAAAGCCGCTCAAACGCCGGCGCCAGTTGCCGGCCGTCCCGTTTGAAGCCGTCAACGCCTCACCGGAAGAGAACCGCGTGACTCCCCATCGATCCAAAAAGCCGGACCGAGGCGGAAAGGGCGCCAGAAACAACCCGGTGAAAGGTCGTCCTCAACCCGAAGAGTCCAACAAGACGATCCCCCTCTCCTTCCCCGAGGAGCTCCAGGACGTTCCCCATCGGAATGGTAAGCTCGTGGTCCTGAGCGGATCGCTCCAGGGCCGGGAAGTCATCCTGGAGAAGGACGCCTGCAGCATCGGGTCCGGTCCGGCCAACGATTTCGTCATCAACGATTCCACCGTCTCCCGGCGCCACTGCGAGATCTGTTTCACGCCGAAGGGCTGCCTGATCCGCGACCTGGGAAGCACCAACGGCACGTTCCTGTACGGGGTCAAGGTGTCGGAGGCGTTCCTGGACCACGGCACCGAGTTCCGCCTGGGGAAGACGAGCCTCGTGTTCCGCTCGCTGAAGGACACCGGCGCGCAGGCGCCCGGTCCTGGGCATCGCTTCGGCCGGCGCTTCGACATGAGCCTGGCGATCCAGAAGTTCTCGTCCCGCGGGATCGGGTATTCGGTGGCCGACTGGAGCGACGTCCGTCACGTGTTCGCCGCCGCCGTGCCGCGGCGGGGCACGACGCTGGCGGAGCAGGCCGACGACGCCCTGCGCATCATCGAGACCGTGAACAGCGTGCATGGAACGCACGGGACGATTGCCCATCAGTCGGTGTTTGTGCCCGATCCGGCGCTGATCGACGAGTGTCGCCAGATCATCCGCGAGTTCTACGGCCGGGATCTGCCGGCCACCAGCTACATCGCCCAGCCGCCGTGCGAAGGGAATCTGATCGCGATCGAGGCCCTGGGGCTGGGGACCGGTCTCCGCGACGTGGAGATCGAGCGGTTCAGCGAGCAGCTGGTGATCGTGCGGCACAACGGCATGGTCTGGACCTATGCCGCCCTGGTGGCTCCGCGGACCGGGGCCGGCAGCGCCTACGAGCAGGGGATGGGGGCTTTCCGGCAGCTGCAGCAGCTGCTGGCCGGCGTGAACATGCGCATGGACCAGGTGGTTCGGACTTGGCTCTACCAGGGGGGCATCGTCGCCAGCGAGGGGGCGACGCAACGGTACCAGGAATTGAATCGCGCGCGCACGGATGCCTATGACGGGATCCCCTTCCTCCGCGACCGCCTGCCGAAGGGCCATCCGCCCGACGTCTATCCGGCCAGCACCGGCATCGGGACCGAAGGCCGGAGCCTGGAGATGAGCGCGATCGCCCTGGCGACGGATCGCCCGGAGGTCCTGGCCGTGCCGCTGGAGAATCCGCGGCAGACCGAGGCCTACCGCTATGCCGCCCGATACAGCCCCCAGAGCCCCAAGTTCTCGCGGGCCATGGCCATCACCTGCGGCAAGTACGCGATGCTCTTCGTCTCCGGCACCGCCAGCATCACGAAGTCGGAGACGCGCCATGCCGGCGACGCGGCGGCCCAGACGCGGGAGACCCTGGACAATATCGCGTCGCTGATCTCCGAGGAGAACCTCGCCCGCCACGGCCTGCCGGGCCTGGGCACGACGCTGGACGGGATCGGACTGGCGCGCGTGTACATCAAGCGGAAGGAAGATTACCAGCGGGTGCGGGCGGTCTGCGAGGAGCGCCTGGGCGAGCTGCCGACGGTCTACGCGGTGGCGGATGTCTGCCGGCCGGACCTGCTGGTGGAGATCGAGGGCATGGCGCTGTCGCGCAATGTCCTGACACCGCCGCGCTGAGCCCGGAACTCCGTGGCGGCCCGGCGGATGGGGCCTGCGCGGGACGGCAGGACGGGACGGCCCGGCGAGAAGGGGGCTGGCACCCGGCTTTCATCAGGGGCCCTGACGGACGGCAGGTCCGCTCCCATGCATCCCATCGTCTTCTCCCTCGACGGCCTCCGGATCCACTCCTACGGGCTCATGCTGGGGCTGAGCTTCGTCATCGCCTGGCAGCTCGGGCTCCGCAACGCCACGCGGGAGGGGTACCCCGGCAAGGTCGTCGCCGCGGCGTACCTGCTCGCCATCGTCTTCGCGCTGGTGGGAGCCCGGCTTGCGCACGTCCTGGCCAACTGGAGCGACTACCGGCTCCACGGCGAGTCCCTCGTCTCGGTCCGGTTCGAGGGCCTGACCGCCTACGGCGGGTTCATCGGCGCGCCGCTTGCCGTGTGGGTCTACCTTCGGCTGAAGAAGCGGGATCCCTGGAGCTTCTTCGACGGCTCGACGGCGGGCCTGGTGCTCGGCCTGGGCCTCACCCGGATCGGTTGCTTCCTGGCCGGCTGCTGCCACGGGCGGCCGACCTCGCTCCCGTGGGGGGTCGTGTTCCCGCCGGGCAGCCGGGCTGCCGGAACCTTCCCGGGCGCGGACGGTTCGGTGCCGGTCCACCCCAGCCAGCTCTACGAGGCGCTCTTCGGCTTCGCCCTGTTCCCGGTCGCGATCGTCCTGTACCGGCGGCGCACGTTCACGGGCCAGGCCTTCCTCGTCATCACGGCCCTCTACGCGGTGGGCCGCTTCCTCCTCGAGCTCGTCCGCGGGGACACGGACCGGGGCTACGTGGCGGGTCCCCTGTCGACCTCCCAGTGCATCGGCCTCGCCCTGGTGCCGTTCGCGCTCACCCTGTACCTCCTCCGGCGGAAGTCCGGATCCCGCCCCCCGGATCAAAGCGTGCGATCGGGGTCGTAGACGACGCCGAGATAGTGGAGCAGGAAGGCGTAGACGTGGGTCGCCTGCTCGATGCGCACGTCCAGCGGCGTGCTGCCGCCGTGTCCCGTGCCGCTCTCGGTGCGCAGCAGCACCGGCGCGCCGGATGACGTCGCGGCCTGCAGCCGGGCCGCCATCTTGCGCGACTGCATCGGATCCACGCGGGGGTCGTTCGCGCCCGTGAGAAGCAGGGTGGGCGGGTACGCCGTGTGGTCGACGACGTGGTGGTACGGCGAGTAGGCCCGAAGCGCCTCGAACTGATCCCGGTCCCTGACCGTGCCGAATTCGGTGACGTTGAACCGCCCGTTGGGGCTGCGCTCGACCCGCAGCATGTCGTAGAGGCCGACCGACGACACCACGGCCTTGACGCGCCCCGGGTGCTGGACCATCGTGGCGCCCATCAGAAGCCCGCCGTTGCTGCCCCCGATGATGGCCAGCCGGTCGGCCGACGTGTAGCGGCGCTCGATGAGGTGCCCGAGCACGGCCGCGAAGTCGTCGAACACGTTCTGCTTGCGGGTCAGACAGCCCTCCTGGTGCCAGCGCTCGCCGTATTCCCCGCCCCCGCGCAGGTTCGCGGTCACGCTGCACACGCCCTGCTCGAGCACGACCGCGCCGATCGCGCGGTACCCGGGCGCGAGGCTGATGCCGTAGCCGCCGTATCCGGTGACCAGGCAGGGGTGCGACCCGTCGCGCTGAAACCCCGGCGGGAGGACGATGTGGAGGGGGATCCGGGTCCCGTCCTTCGAGGTCGCGAACTCGCGGACGACCTCCAGCCCGCTCAGGTCGACGACCGGGGCCACGGCGAGCGCGGTCTTCTCGGTCTTGCCCGTGGCCGGATCGAACGCATACCAGGCCGAGGGCTGGGTATAGGACTCGCTTGCGAACAGGATCCGGCCCTGACGGGTCTGTGTGATGCCTCCCACCGAGGCGAGCGGGGGCTGCCGGGGGGCCGGCAGGGGGCGCCCCTGGTGGTCGAACGCGCGGATCTCCGACGGGCCGCCTCGCTGATAGGTGACCCACAGCCGCGAGTCCGTGGCTTGCACCGACGCCGCCCCCCAGAAGCTCGTCACGATGCTGTCCTCGAGCTCGGGGACCACCACCGCAGCGCGCGCCACATCCAGATCGGGCGCCTCGAGCCGCAGGATCCGGCCCCGCGGCGCATCCTTGCGCGAGACCACGTAGATCGAGCGCGCGGGGCCAAACACGGCCTGCACGACGCCGTCGCCGAAGGCGCTGAGCTGCCGCCACGTGCCCGCGGGGGCGCGCAGGTGATGGGAGAACTGGCCTCCGTCGCCGAATTGCACGGTGGCCAGGAGCCGGCCGGTGGCGTCGTCCATGTCGAGCTGGATCTCGGCGATCCGGGGGAACTCCCTGCCGATCTCGTAGCGGTCGTCCCGGGTCGGCCTGCCGAGCGGGTGGAAGAAGACCTGGACGAATCCCTCCATCTCCTCGGCCGGTCGCTCCCCCTCCCGCGGGTATCGCGTGTAGAAGAAGCCGCTGCCGTCCGGCATCCAGGCCAGGTCCCCGCCCGCGGTGCCCCCGTTGACGCGGGGCAGGACGGGCTCGATCTCGCGTCGGGACTCGCGGTCGTACAGGTGGAGGTCCCCGCACTCGCTGCCGCCGCGGGAGAGCGAGACCGCGATCACGGACCCGTCGGGCGAGGGAACGTACCAGTCGATGGAGGTGCCCCCTCCGGGGTCGATCGCGTTGGGGTCGACCAGGATGCGGGCCGGGGCCGGATCGCCGCCGGGGCCGAGCTCGACCAGAAACGGCTGCTGGTTCGGCGGCTCGACCCGAAGGGCGAACAGCCGCTCGCCCCGGGCCTGGAGGTCCTGATGGCGGACGGTCTTGGCCGCGAGGATCTTCCGGACCCGCCCGCGAATGTCCGCGACGTGGGGCAGTGCGTCGAGGATCGAGCGCGCGTATGCGTTCTGCCGCTCGCTCCACGCGCGGACCGCCGGGTCGTCCCCGTCCTCGAGCCAGCGGTAGTCGTCGACGACTTCGACGCCGTGGTACGTGTCCTTGACGGGGACTTTGGGGGTCGAGGGCGGTGCCGCGGCCGAGGGGGGGGAGACGGGCTGCACGCCCCGGGTGCAGGCACATGCAGCGGCCAGGGCCACAAGGCTCGCGCGCGTCCGCTTCATGCTCGTCATGACGGCGCCTCCGGAAGCCGGGACCTCAAGGAAGGAGCGGGGAAGGCAACACGCCTCCGCGAACGATACCACTCGGGATGAGCGAGGATCAAGCGCTGCGCGGACGAATCTCGCGGTCCCCCTCCTGCCACCGTTCCCCGACGCACGAAATGGCTTGCTCCGGGGCCGGTTGCCCTATAATAGAGGAACGAGCTGGCGCCCGGCCCTCCTCGGGGAGGCTTGCAGGCCTCGGGGGCGCCACCCGCATCGGGACCAGGAGACTGCCGGATGAGCCGGATACTGGGATGTGCGGTCATGGGCGGTTTGGCCGTTTGTGTCCCCATCACGCCCGGCGTGGCTGCTGCGGAGACCATCGAGGCCGTTGCGCGGCCGGATACGGGTCGGAAGAACAGCTTTTATGTCGGCAACCGGGAGCCCTTGCTCCAAGGCCCGCTCATCAAGCTGCCGATCGGATCGATCCGGCCGGCAGGGTGGCTGCGCAAACAGCTGGAGCTGCAGGCCGACGGATTCTTCGGGCATCTTCCCGAGCTGAGCCGGTTCCTGATCAAGGAAGGCAATCCCTGGCTCAGTCTGGAAGGCGAAGGCGATAAATTCTGGGAGGAAGTGCCGTACTGGCTGAAGGGCTACGGGGACCTGGCCTACGTCTTGGGCGACCCGAAATTGATCGACGAGGCCCGGGTGTGGATCAACGGTGTCATGTCGAGCCAGCGGGAGGACGGCTGGTTCGGGCCGAGGGCCAATATCAAGTCCCCGCGCGTCCACAGCACCGGCAAGCCGGACCTGTGGCCCAACATGCCCATGCTGAACGCCCTTCAGGCGCACTACGAATATTCCGGCGACGAGCGCGTCCTCCGCCTGATGACGAAATACTTCGAATGGGAGCTCGCGGTTCCTGACGCGGACTTTTTCCCGCCCCTCTGGCAACAGCAGCGCGGCGGCGACAACCTCGCCAGCGTGTACTGGCTTTACAACCGCACGGGGGACCGGAAGCTCCTGGACTTGGCAACCCGGATCTTCAACAAGACGGCCAACTGGACCGAAGGCGTGCCGAACTGGCACAACGTCAATATCGCGCAGGCCTTGCGCGGGACGCCGACCTATTACCTGCAGTCGAAGGATCCGCGGCACCTGGCAGCCCCGGAGCGCAACTACCAGACGGTGTGGGGGCTCTACGGCCAGGTGCCGGGCGGGATGTTCGGCGGCGACGAAGGCTGCCGGCCGGGCTTTGTCACGGCACGCCAGGCCGTCGAAACCTGCGGGATCGTCGAGATGATGCATTCCTGCGAAGCGATCCTGAAGATCGACGGCGATCTCGCCTGGGCGGATCGGTGCGAGGACGTCGCGTTCAATTCGCTTCCCGCCGTCACGACGCCCGACTTCCGGGGGCTTCGCTATCTGACCGCGCCCAACCTGGTCATTTCCAGCAGCAAGAACAAGAGCCCGAAGATCCAGGACAAAGGCGCCAAGTACCAGATGAGTCCGCACGCGCACCGCTGCTGCCAGCTCAACATGGGGCAGGGCTGGCCCTATTACGCGGAGCATCTCGGGATGGCCACGCCCGACAACGGGCTGGCGCTCCTCTTCTATTCCGACGCGAAGGTCACCGCGAAAGTGGGGGACGGCACCGAGGTGAGCCTGACCGCGTCCACCCACTATCCGTTCGACGAGAACATCGCGATTTCCCTTACGGCCCCCCGGCCCGTGACGTTCCCGCTGTACCTCCGGATACCCGGCTGGTGCGGCAACGCCCGTCTCGCCGTCAACGGGCAGCCGGTCGAGGCGCAGGCCAGGCCCCGGTCCTATCTCCGCATCGACCGCGAGTGGAAGCCGGGGGACGCCGTCACGCTCGAGCTGCCCATGCCGGTCCGCGTGAGGACGTGGTCCTCGAACGCGAACTGCATCTCCGTCGACCGCGGGCCGCTCACGTACTCCCTGAAGATTTCCGAGACATACGAGCCGATAGACGGAGCCGTCGCGATCTCCAAGGCCTATCTTCCAGACGCGTGGCGTCGGGACCTGTCGAAAGAGGTGCTCGCCGCCTGGCCCGCCTTTGAGATCTATCCCGCAACGCCGTGGAATTACGGGCTGGTGCTCGACCCGGGGCATCCGGAAACGGCTTTCACGGTGTCCAGGAATGAATGGCCATCCGACAACAATGCCTGGGGAGGCACCACCGTGCCGATCGAGATCCATGCGAAAGGGCGCAGGATCCCCGGCTGGCAGGCGGACGAGACGGACCTGGTGGGTCTTCTTTCGGAGAGTCCGGTGCGATCCGAGGAGCCGGTCGAAGCGATAACCCTGATCCCCATGGGCGCCGCCAGGCTGAGACTCTCCGCGTTCCCGGTCATTGACAACGGTCCCGACGGTCGTCCGTGGGAGACGCCTCCGGAGCCGGAGCTGAAGAGCCCCGGCCCCCGGAAGGCGCCGCCCCGGAAAGGCATCGCCCCAAGGGAATAGTCCGGGCTGTACCGGCCCGGCCGTTTGATGGACCTGGCGATCGGCGCATCCCGGCGGGGACCGGGACATGATTGAGCTCTTGACCCTGTTGTGGCTTTTCAGCACCGCCCAGCCCGCGCAGAGCACGCTCACCGCGCAGGCGCCGCGGGCCGCGTTCGCGGCGCCCGCGGACACGCGCGGCGGCTTCACGGTCAAGCTCGCGGTGGACCTGAAGCCGTTCGACGGCGAGAGACTCCTGCTCGAGATCGCGGGGGTGCTCAGCGTCCGTCTTCGCCAGCACGATCCGCTCGACCGCAAACGCCAGAATTATCCGGCGTTCAAAATGCCCGACGGCTCGGTGCCGGTCCTGGAGGCGCAGGTCGTGCTCCATTCCGCGGAGCACCCCGACTGGACGAACATGACCATCGGCATCCCGCTCGCCAAGCTGAAGCAGGTCGAAGGCGAGCACGAGGTCGTCCTCCACTTTACCGGCGTGCGCTGGACGATGTTTGTTGATGGCGAGCTGCTCGACAACGACTACCCGTTCGGTTATCCGCACTGGGCGGCCACGAACACGTGGAGGCTCGACGCGGAGCACGTGAAGCGCGCGGCGGTCTATCTCCCCGCCCTCACGCCCGAAACGAAGCCGGCGAAGAGGCCCGGCACCGCGCCCGTCCAATACTGGACTCCCCCCGGGCACAACGCCTGGGTGGGCGATGTCGCGACGTGCTTCCACGAGGGCCGCTACCACGTGTTCTATCTGTACGACCGGCGCCATCACGCGAGCAAGTTCGGATGCGGCGCGCACTACTTCGAGCACCTCTCCACGACAGACTTCAGGACGTGGACCGAGCACGAGGCCGCGACGCCTCTCGACGAGCAATGGGAGTGCATCGGCACGGGCACGCCGTTCGTCTTCAAGGGGCAGTTCTGTGTCAGCTACGGCCTGCACACCACGCGCCTCTATCCGCGGGAGAAGACCGCGCTCCCCGCGCAGTGGGACTACCTGAAGAAGAACGGGCGCACGGGCGGATTCCAGCGCGCCGCCACGCCCGGGATGCCCGCCGGCTCGACCTACTCCGTCAGCGCGGACGGCGTCTCGAACTTCAGGAAGTCGGGCATCCTGTTCCATCCCTGCGAAAACCCGAGTGTCTATACTGACCCGGGCGGCGCGCTGCGCATGATGGCGAACTACCAGTCGAACGGCATCTGGGAATCGGAGGCGGTCGACGGCGGCTGGCGCTGCATCAGCCCGGGCTTCCCGCCCGGCGGCGACTGCACCTTCTTCTTCCGCTGGGGCGCGTTCGACTACATCCTTGGCGGCTTCACGGGTTTCTGGTCGAAACCCGCCGGCGCGCCGGGCTACGACGATGTCGTCCGCAAGGGACTCGACGTCTACGACGGCTCGAACGTCCCCTCCATCACGGAGATCGCGGGCGGACGCTTCCTGATGGCCGCGTGGATCCCCATCCGCGGATGGGGCGGCAATCTGGTCCTCCGCGAGCTGATCCAATTCCCCGACGGCCGGATCGGCTCGAAGTGGATGCGGGAGCTGACGCCCGAGACGGGGAAGCCGGAAACCCTCGCGGCGAAGGTCGCCGGGGCGACGACCGTCCCGGCGGGGAGCGCCTCGTTCCTGCTCTCCTTCGACGTCCTTCCCGCAGAGGCGGGGAGGGGACGGCTCGGGATTTCGTTCCTGCCGGAGGAGGGGGACCGGTCGTCCTGCGAGCTGCAGATCCGCCTGGAGGGGGCTCGCGCGCAGTTCGGCCCGGGCTCCGGCGGCGCCTTCGCGGGGCAGGAGAAGTCCCTGCGCGAAGGCGGCGCGCCTCAGCATGTCGGCCATTACGCGATCGAGAACCTCATCGGCGTGGACCAGCCGTTCGCGGTTCGCGCGATCGTCAAGGGCTGCGACAAGATCGGGGGGTCTCTGGTCGATGCGGAGATCGCGGGACAGCGCACGATGATCTCGTATCGTCCGGATCTGACCGTGGGGAAGCTGGTCTTCCGCACGGAAGGCGTCGAGCTCCGGAAGGTCCGGATCGCGCCGCTCAAGCACTAGACGGACGGGCGCCGCGGGCGCACGTCCGCCGGCTTTTTCGCTATTATGATTGCGGGGTCGGCCAAACGGGCTAAAATGGGATCTGAATCGACTCCCACCGGCTCTTCTGGCAGAAAGGACACCTCCCATGTCGAACCCGCCAACGATGGGCCGCCGGCAGCTCCTCGCGCGAGGCCTCCCCTGGGCGGGCGCGGCCCTGGCCGCGCCGTACGTCATCCCGTCGTCCGCGCTGGGCCTGGACGGCGACGTCTCCCCCAGCGAGCGGATCACGCTGGGCGGCATCGGCATCGGCAACCGGGGCGGGTACGACCTGGGGTGCTTCCTGCAGGAGCCGGACGTGCGGTTTCTGGCCATCTGCGACGTGAAGGCCGTCCGCCGCGAGGCCGTCAAGAAGATGGCCGACGGCAAGTACGGCAACCAGGACTGCGCCATGTACCGCGATTTCCGCGAGCTGCTGGCGCGCCCCGACCTCGACGCGGTCCTGATCGCCACGGGGCCGAACTGGCACGCGACGGCCACGGTCCAGGCGGCCCGGGCCGGCAAGGACGTCTACTGCGAGAAGCCCTGCACGAAGAACATCGAGCAGAGCCTGACACTGGCCGAGACGATCCGCCGGACGGGGCGCGTCTTCCAGGGCGGCATGCAGCGGCGCAACCTGCCCCATTTCGCGTACGCGGTCGAGCTGGCCCACAGCGGGAAGCTCGGCAAGCTCCAGGCGGTCCACGCCCACCCGGGCGGGATGGGGACCGCGACCAGCGGCTGGGACTCCGCGGAGCCCGAGCCGCCCAAGGACCAGGTGGACTGGGACCTCTACCTCGGGCCCGCCGCCTGGCGGCCGTTCAACAAGCGGCTGCTCAACGGCTTCAACTTCGAGAAGGGCGGGGGGATGGTCGGCGGCGGCGTGCTGGAGTGGGGGTCCCACTGCGTGGACCTCTGCCAGTGGGCCAACGGCGCCGACCTGACGGCGCCGGTGGAGTACAACCCGTCGGAGGGCGACCAGGCGGTTGCCCGCTACGCCAACGGCGTCAAGCTGGTGATGCGCAACGGCGGGTGGCTCCCGCTCGGCTCCTGTCCCGTGCGGTTCGAGGGGGACACGGGCTGGGTCGAGGTGGGAGACAACGGCGACCTGGCCGCCAGCACGCCGGAGCTCCTCGCCGCGCGGGGCAAGAAGGTCGCAGGCTACCCGGCGAACAACCACATCCGCGATTTCCTCAACTGCGTGAAGACGCGGGGGAAGCCCCGGGCCAACGCCGACGTGACCTGCCACTCGCACATCGCCTGCCACGCCGCCAACATCGCGCTCTTCCTGAAGCGCAAGATCACGCTGGATCTCAAGAC